>JBAVEE010000818.1:0-1975 GCA_049587575.1 Bradyrhizobium sp. | reverse complement strand
AAACCGGGGCGTTTTTTGCGCCCGTCGTCACTCCAGCCCCTGCACCTTGGGCATTGGCTGCGTCGGCTGAATCTGCGGGGCTGGCTTGGCCTCGACGGCCGGGGGCGCAGCCTGCGGCGGCGTTGCCGGCGCATCGGCCGGTTTGGTCTGCACCGCGGCCGAGCGTTGCGCAGGCGCGGGAACGGACTTCCCGGCCAGCGGCTTTGCGTCGCCGGCACGCGCCGGAGACGCCTTCGGCATCGGCACCGTTGCCGGCATGCGGCTCGCCACCTTCGGCACCGAAGCCGGCGGCCTCGGCACGCCGTTCAAATTGCCGATCGGGGGCGGCCCGCCCGGCCGGTAGGTTGCCGGCATATCCTCGTTGAAATTCCCGCCTGTCCGGTACGCCGGCACGAAGCGGACGACCTGTCCGTCGCGAGCGTCGATCACCAGGCGGCCATCGTCGCCACGGTGGTCGACGACCGCGATGACATAAAACATGCCGCGCTGCCGCGGTATTCCAAGCGGCGAGAACCCGCTCTCGCGGACGACGGTGTAGGCCTCGCGCGGCGGCAGCAAGGTCGGGCCGTAACCCGGCACCGCAGCCTCGGGCGGCATCGCCGCATAGGGCCCGCCGAAGTCGGATACGGCCATGATTGGCAGGCGGTCGACTGGTTGCGGCGCGACCCCTTGCGCATTCGCGGTCGCGGCCGTGAGAACCAGCCCGGCCGACATGACCCACCCTGTGAACAACTTCATTGTTCGTCGCTCCTGTAACGCCCCCGCGCCCAGAGCGCTCATGCGCTCTTTCCCGGGGGTGAATTTCATGGCTGAATCCGGCGGTCCTTGGGCCGGATCGCGGCGCGTTTGCCTCGAATCCGGGGCGAAGCGACCACCGTCGTCATCGGGTCCGGCGGAACAGGCCGCGAGCGACTTTCACGCGCTTGTGTGATAGAAAAAAATTTGGCATGGTCGAGGTTAGGACAGCAAAGCTGTCTCAATTTCGGCCGCAAACCCGGCACGGGGATTGCAGCGCGGAGTCTGGCGTCGAGACGCCAAGGAATAGAAGTCGGGCGTTGCGACGCCAGGGAATAAAGGCAAGGCCGTTCTTCGGGGACGCTGAACGCCCGGCCTGAATTTAGGAAATCGAGGCTCGCGGAGGACGAGCGGTGGCCCGGTGGGTGCCGCAAACGCCCAAGGTGCGCCGCCGACGACGGTGAGGCCCTTAGCCTTATTGAGAGGACGTGAGATGAGCGGGTCGGAGTTCGAGCGCGAAAACATCGTGACGGATGCGCTGTCGGCGGCCGCGGATTCGAAACCGGCCGAACCTATGCGCGAACACAGCTGGCGGCCGCCGGCCGAGGGTCTTTACGATCCCGCGCTGGAAAAGGATTCCTGCGGCGTCGGCTTCATCGCCAATATCAAGGGCAAGAAGTCACGCCAGATCGTGTCCGACGCGATCAGCATCCTTTGCAATCTCGAGCATCGCGGCGCGGTCGGCGCCGATCCGCGCGCCGGCGACGGCGCCGGCATCCTGGTGCAGATTCCGCACGCTTTCTTCGCGCGCAAGGCGAAGGAACTCGGCTTCGCGCTGCCGCAGCCGGGCAACTACGCGGTCGGCGCGCTGTTCATGCCGAAGGAAAAGGCCTGGCGCAAAGTCATCCAGAGCATCATCGCCGACCAGATCAAGGCCGAGCAATTGACGCTGCTCGGCTGGCGCGACGTGCCGACCGACAATTCCTCGCTCGGCGAAACCGTCAAGCCGACCGAGCCCGCCAACATGCAGGTGTTCATCGGCCGCGGCGCGCATATCAAGGACGAAGACGAGTTCGAACGCCGGCTCTACATCCTGCGCAAGTCGATTTCGCAGGCGATCTACCTGCGCCGCGACCGCGGCCTGGCCGGCTATTACCCGGCGTCGATGTCATGCCGCACCATCGTCTACAAGGGCATGTTCCTCGCCGACCAGCTCGGCAGCTATTATCCCGACCTGCAC
>JBAVEE010000817.1:0-2519 GCA_049587575.1 Bradyrhizobium sp. | reverse complement strand
CAGCCCTTGAGCCGAGCGTGCAGCGCATCTTCGTCAACGCCGCGATCAAGAAAGCGCTGTGCCGGGAAGCCAAAGGCGACCGCAGTTGGCTTTCCAAGATCCGGCCGATGTACGGCCACGACTATCACTTCCACGTCCGCATCAAATGCCCCTCCGGCAGCACCGAATGCGAGAGCCAGCCGGGGCCGGCCGATGGCGAGGGCTGCAGCACCGCGGATCTGGCCTACTGGTTTCGGGATTCCGTGATCCATCCGAAGCCGCCGCCGGAGCCGCCGAAGCCGAGACCGCCGATGACGCTCGCGCAATTGCCGGCCGCCTGCCGCCAGGTTTTGGCAGCCCCCGACGCCAAGCCGTAGAGCATGATCCGGAAACCTGAGAACATGATCTTGTATCTCGCGGACGGGCTATCGCCGCAGGTCCGAAATGCGCTAATATTCGATGCCGTTGCGCCGTAAGCGCGCGGCCCCGCAAGGACGATGGTCCCCCCTCCTCGTTTCGATCAAACAGCCAGCAGGTGCGCGGCATGACCGCGGGCGGCTCGGCAGCGTGGGAACCATCATGCGCGCACCCCTCCTGATCGCGTTGGCGCTGCTTGCCGCCGTCCCCGCACGGGCCGCGGAAGAGCCGAGCGGCTGCGACAAGTTCAAATGGAACATCGATCGCGACCGCTCGGCGCTGACCGCGCCGGATCGCGTCAAACTGGTCTCAGGCGGCGAACTCGCCGCCCTGCCGTCCAGCGGGATCACGCTGGCCTTAAGCGCGCCGGCCGAGGCCAAACTGCCCTTGCCGCCGGAACGCGCGCCGAAGGAGGGCACCTTCGCCGGCTTCGCGAGTTTCAAGGCTCCGCCGAAGGCCGGCGCGTATACGGTCAGCCTGTCTGCCGGCGGCTGGGTCGACATGGTGCAGGACGGACACTCCCTGAAGCCAAAGGCGTTCAGCGGCGCCACCGACTGCGATGGCATCCGCAAAACGATGAAGTACGAGATTTCGGCACGCCCGTTTGTACTGCAGGTCAGCGGAATCAAGCAGAATTCGGTCTCGATCGCGATCCTGCCTGTCGAATGATCCCGCGCATGATCCGCCGGAAGCCTGTCCTGGAGGCGAGCCTTCGTCCTCGCGCCGGACGCCCCGAGGGCGTAAAGCGTCCCGGCCGTTGAGGCCGGTGCATCCTTCGGCATATAGAGCTTTTACCCAAACCGTCAGCCTGTTATGGTTTTGCGCGCGATAACCCGGTTGACCGTAAGTCGCCGGGACCAGCGGAGCGGCGCTCCCGCCTGTCGCATTCCATACTTGACCAATGCCTGACTTCGCGCGCGAACAAAGCCGCGAGCGGGCACGGAGCGCGCCCATGCATCGGCTTGCCGGATTGTTCGTAACCCTCGCGATCCTGTGCGGATCGGTCTTCTCGTCGGCGTCCGCCCAGGACCATAGCCTCACGGTGTTCGCCGCGGCTTCGATGAAGAACGCCCTCGACGACGTCGACGCCGCCTATACCGCAAAAACCGGTGTCAAAATCGTCGCGAGTTATGCCGCGAGTTCGGCGCTGGCAAGACAGATCGAACAAGGGGCGCCCGCGGACGTCTTCATGTCCGCCGATACCGACTGGATGGATCATGCGGCAACCCGGAAGGCCATCAGCGAACCGACGCGGGTCAACCTGCTTGGCAACGGCATCGTCCTGATCGCGCCGAAGGATTCCAGCGTCGACAAGGTCACCGTCGGTCAAGGCTTCGATCTCGCAAAGCTTGCAGGCAGCGGCAAGATCGCCACCGGCGACGTCAACGCGGTTCCCGTCGGCAAATACGCCAAGGCGGCGCTGGAAAAGCTCGGCGCGTGGCAGGCCGCCGAGCCCAAATTCGCGATGGCCGAGAGCGTGCGCGCGGCGCTGACGCTGGTGGCGCGCGGCGAAGCGGTGCTCGGAATCGTCTATTCCACCGACGCCAAGGTCGAGCCCGGCGTGAAAATCGTCGGCACCTTCCCGCCAGATTCCCATCCCCCGATCATCTATCCGGCGGCGGCGACAACGACCGCAAAGCCGGAAGCCCTTTCCTACCTTGCCTTTTTGCGATCGCCGGCCGCAAAAGCTATCTTCGAGAAATACGGATTCTCGTTTCTCCTCAGTCCGACAACTTAACCCGAAAACCTGATCGCGTGTTCGACCTCTCGCCAACGGAATGGACCGCGATCCAGCTTTCGCTGCGGGTCGCCACGGTGGCGACGCTGGTCGCGACTCCGCTCGGGATCGCCGTGGCGTGGCTGTTGGCGCGGCGCGAGTTCTGGGGCAAATCGGTCGCCGATGCGGTGATCCACCTGCCGCTGGTGCTGCCGCCTGTCGTCACCGGCTATCTGCTGCTGCTGACATTCGGCAAACGCGGCCTCGTCGGGGCATGGCTGGCGGACCATCTCGGCATCGTGTTCGCATTTCGCTGGACGGGTGCGGCGCTGGCCTGCGGAATCATGTCGTTTCCGCTGCTGGTACGGCCGATCCGGTTGTCGATCGAGGCCGTGGACCGAAGGCT
>JBAVEE010000816.1:0-1653 GCA_049587575.1 Bradyrhizobium sp. | reverse complement strand
CGCCGCGTACGATGCCCTGGGCTTGCCCGGCATGAGGGATAGCGAACAGTGCGAGAGCCAGCGCCGCACCGGTAAGCAGACGGGTTGCCGGGGAAACTAGCGGCAGCTTCGAAACCGCGATCTTGGTATTCTTCGTCATTGTTCTCATCTCTATTCCTCATGGCCGCTCCCATCGCCCTGATGGGATCCGCCCGTATAACGTTCGCGTGACCGACGAGTTCCACGCTGATCAAACCGGTCGCAGCGCCGAACGAAAAATGGCGCCATGCCGGCTTCAGCTCCGCCTCCGCCATGATCGCGCCGGTCCGGGTATTAACGATCGCCCGACGCGCCACTGGAACCAAGGCGGGGTTTCGGGCATATTGACGGGGGGGACGGTGAGCGGCGTGGCATTCAAGGCCCGGAGGCCAAAAGTAAAATGCGTTCCTTCCTGATTGCCGTCACGGGACTGGTGCTGTTTGCCGCCGGCGCCGCCCAAGCCAAAGTCGCCATCACCGTCGACAAGGATGCGCAGATGATGACCGTCGCGGTCGACGGCGTCGCGCGCTACCAATGGCCGGTCTCGACCGGCAATCCCTCGCACGAGACGCCGAACGGCACCTTCCGCACCTTCCGGATGGAGGAAGACCACTATTCCAAGGAATTCGACGACGCGCCGATGCCGCACTCGATCTTCTTCACCAAGGTCGGTCACGCCATCCACGGCACCGAATCCGAAAGCCGGCTCGGCACGCCGGTATCCCATGGCTGCGTGCGGCTGTCGCGTGCCAACGCCTCGACGCTGTATGCGCTGGTAGAACAGCAAGGCGTGCTCAACACCACCGTGACGCTCACCGGCTCCTCCCAGATCGCGCTGGCGCGCAATCCGCGAACCCGGCCGAACAATGCCGTCGCGCGCCGCGATCCGGCGCAGCAATACGCTCCGCAATATGATGGCATCGGCGATCCCGTGGCGTTGCTGCCGCAGCAGGCCGCTCCCCGCCAGATGGTGCCCCAAGCCCGCGTCGATGACGGTTACATCTATCCGGCCGACGGCTCCTCGAGCGACGCCCGCTATCCGTCGCCGCGCTCCAGCCGCCGCACCTACGACGGACAGGTCTATTATCAGCTGCAGCCCGCTTACGATAACCGCGGCTACTACGACTCCCAAAACCAGCCGCAGGTCTACGCGCCGCGGCAGCGCGGATTGTTCGGCTATCAGAATTGATCAACGCCTTTTCTGTTTCCTGACGCGAGCCGGTCTGCAGTTCGCTTGAAAAGGCGCGGACGCCGGCGACCCGCCTGAGATGCAAGCCTCGCCGGCCCTAGATCTGGGCGGCGTCCTTCAAATCCCGCTTGATGGAAGCCAGCAGCGATTGCAGAGATTCTGCATTGCCCGGACGCAATGGTTGCGGTGACCTGGGTTGCGACGACATCGGCTGCGACGGCGTGGCGGCGGGCTCGGGCCCCTGCTCTGTCTGGACGAAATCGCCATGCAAAACGTCATCGTGGCGGCCCATGAGCCACAGGGCCGCCCAATAGCCGATCGCCAGCAAAATCACGCAAAAAATACCGAGCTCAAACATCTGATGCGCCTGAAATGGCTTTGATGATTCAATCTCTTCAGGTGCCGGTCAAGCCCGGGACAGGCGACTTTCGGGCCATTGGCCGTCG
>JBAVEE010000815.1:0-2678 GCA_049587575.1 Bradyrhizobium sp. | reverse complement strand
TTCTGCAGGTCGATACCGTGCCTCGCCGCGTTTTCCAGCGCCGCGACGACGTCGTTCCTGGTGAATAGGGGATCGGCGGAAGCTCCCTCTCCCTGCACCAGACCGAACGCCGGCTGCAGGTCGGAGGAGGAAAACCCGGTCGGGGTCGGGGCGATCGCACGGATCGCCAGAAACTCGTTCGGGATCAGGATCGTGCCGCGATCGAGTTCGCTGAAATGCGTTGGCTCCAGCAACCAGGCCCTGAAGTCGCGCCTGAGCCGCTCATCCGCCAGGATTCGCTCGCGATCGATCTGGTTTTCGAGCGGCGCTGGCTCGAAGGCTCGCGTTCTCGCGTTATAGTCGAACACTTTCAGGAGATAGTCGGTGCGGAAATCGCGGGTCGGCGACTTCGGCGCGTGCGCGATCTGAAGATTGGTCTCGATGCGGATGATGTCGTCTGGCCCGATCGAATCCAGTGGGCCACCTCCGGACGTCAGTTTTTCCGCAAGCTGCGGCCCGGTCTGCGGCCAATCGCCCGTCGCAAGCCACCGACGCGCGATCTCGGCGCAGTCAAGCACGGCGCCCCTCGGGTCCGACGCCTTGCCGGGTGTCGCCTCCCCGTTCCTGGCCCTCAGCACGAGGTTGAGGGTCATCGGCAGCCGCGGCGAGACCGCGTGATCATCGGTCGCGGGCGAATCGGTCCGCGTCAGCCGGTAGATCAGCCGGATTTCACCGCAAGTAGCCTCGGACAGATAGGCGCGGTCCATCCGGTTGATGATGCCCGCCAGCACGAAGCGCGTATCGCGGGAATCAAGCCATGCGCGATCGAACAGTTGAAAGTCAAAGGACGTTCCAACACCGATGGTTTCACTCGGAAGATCGGCCTTGTGCCTTTGGGTGTATCGCTCGAACTCTTCATCGAGCGCCCTGCGCACGGGGGCCATCGAGGGCAGCGCGAACAACTCGCTGACGGTGAGCGGCGCATCTGCCGGCCGCGCCGGCAACAGGAAGCGGGCGAGGCCAAATCCTCCGCGCTCGAGTTCGCGAAGAGCCAGGGGATCGGTGACCGCAACGCCACGCTCGAGCGCCGGCGCGCTCACCGCGTGGCGTAGCGGAAGCAGACTACAAAGCAGGACGAAGATGGTGAGAGGAAATCGCAATGGACGGCTCATATCCTGACAAACACCGCGCCAGAAGCCTCATTCCAGGCTATCGCAGGCAGCGTTTCCATTTCAGGAAAATAGCCGAAAAGCCAACCGGCTGTCGCCGCGGCAATCAAAATCGCCGGGCTTCGCTTCACGTCGCAGTGAAGCGCTAAGTTCTTCGTCTTGATGATCCGCCCCGGGCCACGTCCGGGGCCATGCTTCGCTCGAAACCGCCTTAGCGCGCGATGATCAAGCCTTTCCTGGTCACGACCACCCAGCGGCCGTCCTGGCGGCGGATGGCATCGATCCGGCCGAGGCCCGGCACGGGATCGCCGGCATAAACTTCATAAAGGCCCTGCCGGCCCTCGATCAAGGCGCCGCCACGGGCGACGTCACGCAGCACCCAGCCCTCGACCGTCGGCAACCTTCCGACTTCGACCTTGGGCGCGGTAGCCGGTGCCGGAGGTGTAACCGAGCCGGTGACGTCCTTCGCCGCGGCGACGGGCACCGGCGCTGTGGCTGGCGCGGCGCGGAGCTTGTCCACGGCTTCGCTGAGCCTGGCAATTTTTGCAGCGGGCTCGGCTTGCGTCTTCTCGAGTTTGTCGAGGCGGTCGCTGGTCTTGTTGAACTGGCTCACGCCGAGCCTGGATGCGTGTTCGACGCCGGCCTTCAGCGCCAGGATATCCGCATCGATCCGAGCGACAGACGCTTCGAGCGCGCGATTGCCGGCGGTCGCGGCGTCGTCGCCGGCAACATGCGTCAGCGCTGCGGTCGCCAGCGCGCCACCGAGCGCGCCTGCCAGGATTGCCAACGCCACCACGGCGGCAAGAGCTGCGATCCGGTGCTTGCCGAACATGCCCTGGCTCTCGCCGGCGTCCGGTTCCGGATTGTGCTTGTTATCGGCCCAGGCCCGATCGCCGGATGACAGGATCATGACCTGGCCGGGGATGCGCGGCGCATCGGCCTCTGGCGTTTCGGCGGCTGCGCGCTGCTCCGGCGCCGGACCGGGAGACCCCAGGTCGGCCGATCCGTGCGCCGCTTCCTGCGCCGAGGAGGCCATCGGCTCGCCTTGCGTGTCCGACGGATGGGGAACGGCGGGTCCGACACCGAGGGAACCGGATTCGCCGCTGGTCGCTTCGCCCTTTTGTTCGCTCACGATCGAAATCTCCAGTAAAGGTTGACCATTTGGTAACTTTCATTGCTTGCGAAATCGTTACCCGGCCTCCGGCTTACGGAAATTTAAGAAAGTCATCCGGGGCTGGCTTCACCCGTGAACGGCACTCCCTCTGGCTTGGCCATGCCGCGCTGCGGCAACAGAAACGGCAACGATGCGTCGTATGCGCCGGGGCATTTCCCGACTAACATGGCTTTCAGAACCAGCCAGTAGGCGGGGGTCGCGATGGCCATCGACAAATGCATCGATGAATTTGACGTCGGTGACGTCATTTTCGAGGAAGGCTCGACCGGGCGCGAGCTGTTCGTGGTGCTGGAAGGCAAGATCGACATCGCCAAGGTCAACGGCGCCAGCAAGACCGTGATCGTCACCCTCGGCAA
>JBAVEE010000814.1:0-6413 GCA_049587575.1 Bradyrhizobium sp. | reverse complement strand
GCGACGAGCAGTCGCCATGCACCATCAGTTCCGAGCCGGTGTGTCCGAGCGACCGGTCGTAGGCGTTCGGATAGCCGGTGTTGAATGAAAGATAATACGCCGATTGCGGATTCATCTGCGCCGGCGTGATCGAATAGAAGCCCTCCGGGGCCTGGCGGTCGCCCTCGCGGACCTTGGGTCCGAGGTCTCCCGACCAGCGGCAAATCGGATAGGTCTTCAGGAGCGCGAAGCGACCCGAGCGATCCTGCTTCCAGACCTCGAGTTCGGCCTCCTGCTTGAACAGCCGGACCAGGATCGGCGACTGCAGGTCCATGTCCTTTGCCGTCATCTCGGCGACGAGTTTTGGCGGAACGGGCTGGTTGGCCTTGGCGTTATTCGCGAGTGAAATTTCGTCGCTGTTGCAGCCGGCCAGCAGCGCACCGGCCGCGATCGCGGCAGATGTGATGAGCGCGCGAACCAGCGAGCGGCAGATCAATGCAGTGCTCCACACCCAACGGGCAATTTTCGCACCCCAACAACAGCGTCCATGCCCTGAAGCCATTGAATAAAATATTATCCTTAAGCCCCCTTTGCCGCAAGCCGATGAGGGCATTGCGACAGCGGCCACCCTCGGCATGGCGAATCGAGGTTAAATATCGGTGTCTGGGTCTAATTGCGGCTAAAATGGCCGAATGTGGCAAAAGCCGGGGACCATTCAACCCAGCTTCCGGCCGATATCGAGGAATTTCTGCCGCCGCTGCCTGCGGATCCCGTCGGGATCGAGGTTGCGGAGGTCGTTCAGGGTCTGGGCGATGGCATCGCCGGTGGTCGCGATCATGGCCGCGGGGTCGCGATGCGCGCCTCCGGCCGGCTCCTTCAGGATCTGGTCGATCACGCCAAAACGCAGCATGTCCTGCGCGGTGATCTTCATGCTGGTCGCGGCTTCCTGCGCCTTGGTTCCGTCGCGCCACAGGATCGAGGAGGCGGCCTCCGGCGAGATCACGCTGTAGATCGCGTGCTCGAACATCAGCACCCGGTTCGCCGTCGTGATGGCGATGGCGCCGCCGGACATCCCCTCGCCGGTGATGATCGCGACATTGGGCACGCCGAGCGACAGGCAGGCGTCGGTCGAGCGCGCAATGGCCTCGGCCTGACCGCGCTCCTCCGCGCCGATGCCGGGATAGGCGCCGGCGGAATCGACGATCGACAGCACGGGAATGCCGAATCGGTCCGCCATCTCCATCAGCCGGACCGCCTTGCGATAGCCCTCCGGACGCGCCATGCCGAAATTATGCTTGATGCGGGAGTCGGTGGAGGCGCCTTTCTCCTGACCGATCACGCAGATGCTCTCGCCGCGGAAGCGGCCGAACCCGCCCATCAGCGCCTCGTCCTCGCCGAACTTGCGGTCGCCCGCCAGCGGCGTGAATTCCGATATCAGCGCGTTGATGAAATCGGTCAGATGCGGCCGCTGCGGATGGCGCGCGACCAGGGTTTTCTGCCACGGCGTCAGGTTGGCGTAGAGATCGCTCAGCGCCTGGGCCGCCTTGTCCTCGATCCGCGATATTTCTTCGCCGATGTCGCTGCCGGAAGCCGCCAGCGCGCGCAATTCATCGACCTTGGAGTCGAGTTCGGCGACGGGCTTTTCGAAATCGAGGTAACTGCGCATGTGATCCGGCATCAAATCAATATAGGGACGAAGCTGCTCGGGAGCGAAGCGGCTTCCGGTTCGTGCGAAGAAAGCGCGTGTCTTCAATTACTTAGCGTGCGTTCCGACGCCAGATGGCTGGCCGTTGGGCCAGATGTCCACCAGGGGCGGCGGCGAGAAGAGGCTCTTTCACGGCAGAGGACGCGGAAGTCAAGCAGCGGATCAGGACCGCGGCGTGGCCATCCTGGCCGGAAAGGCGATTCGCTACTTCTCCGCCAGCGGATGCAGGTCGCGCACCAGGCTCTTCAGGCGCTCCTCGACAACATGGGTGTAGATCTGCGTCGTCGAGATATCGGTGTGGCCAAGCAGCGTTTGCACGATGCGCAAATCGGCGCCGTTATGCAGCAGATGGCTCGCGAACGCGTGACGCAGGACATGCGGACTGACCAGCCGCGGCGCCAGGCCGGCGGATGCCGCCAGTTCCTTGAGTTCGCGCGCAAAATGTTGCCGCGTCAAATGTCCGCTCTCGCCGAAGGAGGGAAACAGCCATTTCGAGACGCCGGCGTTTTTCTTCTGCTCCGTCTTGAGCGCTTCCATCGCCGCGAGATAATCGGCCATCGCCTGTCGCGAAGCCTGGTTCAGCGGCACCAGCCGCTCCTTGTCGCCCTTGCCCCGCACCACGATCATGCGGGCGTCGCGGCGCGATGCCGATAGCGGCAGCGCCACCAGTTCGGAGACGCGCAGGCCGGTGGCGTAGAGCACCTCAAGCAGGCAATAGAGCCGCATCGCGCGAAGCCGCTGCAGGGCAGAGGTTTCCGGCGCTTCGATCTGCGCCTTTGCGTGAACCAGCAATCGATCGACATCCGATATCGACAGCACTTTCGGCAGGCCGCGGCCGCGCTTTGGTCCGGACAGGATCGCAGCCGGATCGTCGCTCCGAATCCGCTCGTTCAGAAGGAAGCGAAACAGATGCCGCATCGCCGACAACCGGCGCGCCACGCTCGACGACTTGAAGCCGCGGGCGTCAAGGTCGGCGAGGTAGTCCCGCAGCGCCTGCGTCTCGGCGCCGGCAAAGCCCTGGCCGGTCGAGCCGAGAAACCCGGAAAAATCCGTCAGGTCTCGGCGATAGGCATCGAGGGTATTGCCGCCGGCTCCCTGTTCCGCCGCGAGCATGTCGAGGAACAGGCTGATCAGTTTGGCGTCTGAGGGCTTGGCACGCATTTGCCGACCTTAGCGTCCATTCCTTGACGAAGCCTATTTCTTCAGGAACCTGTCCGCCGGAATTGTCACCGTCATTTCCCGCGGTTTCGGGTTAACGAAATTCGCCAGCGCGAAAATCACGCCATAGACGACCCCGGCGATGACAGCGACAACAGTCAGAAAGCGGAACAGGCTGGGCATGCGAAGGCCTCAGGCGACGAATTAACCATTGGATTGATCGGGGATGGCCTGATTTGACTACCACCATGTTCGCCACTTCGTTGCAAGACTCTCTGGCAACGGCATCGGCGGGGGTAGTATGGTCGTCCGGAACGCCGCATCCGCGGCCATCGAGCGATGACATGCCTGAGAAAGCCTCGCCAGCCGATGCCAGCGCAACCCAGGAGGCCGAGATCGCCGCGGCACTGGGCGCGCGTTCGATTGTGCTGGTGGGAATGATGGGGGCCGGCAAATCCACCATCGGACGGCGGCTGTCGGTGCGACTGGGGATGTCGTTTCTGGACGCCGATGCCGAAATCGAGGCGGCGGCGGGGATGTCGATACCGGAGATTTTTGCGTCCTATGGCGAGCCGTATTTCAGGGATGGCGAGGCGCGGGTGATCGCACGGCTTCTCGACAGCGGTCCGGTCGTGCTGGCTACCGGCGGCGGGGCCTTCATGTGCACGGAGACCCGCGATCGCATCCGCGACAAGGCCATCTCGATCTGGCTCAAGGCGGATGCCGATATCATCATGCGCAGGGTGAAGCGCCGTTCCGATCGTCCGCTGCTGCAGACCGCCGATCCCGAAGCGACCCTCCGGCGCCTGATCGGCGAACGCGAGCCGGTCTATCAACAGGCCGATTTGACGATATGGTCGCGCGAGGTGCCGCACGAGAAGATCGTCGATGAATGCATCGAGGCCCTGCACGCCCGGCTGTGTGGCGGCGGGGTAAAGGAGACCCACGACAGAATGGGCGTCACACCATGACCGCACCGCTGAAACATTCGGATCCGATCACCGTCGATGTCGCGCTCGGCGATCGCGCCTATGACATCGTCATCGGCCGCGACGTGCTGCAGTCGCTGGGCGGGCGCGTCGCCGCATTGCGGCCCGGCGCGCGCACCGCCATCGTCACCGACCGCAATGTCGCAAAGCATTGGCTCGAGAAGACCGAGGCCTCGCTGGCCGAGGCCGGAATCGCCACCTCGCGCGTCATTGTCGAGGAAGGCGAAGGCTCGAAGACCTATGCCGGTCTCGAACAGGTCAGCGAGGCGCTGATCGCAGCGAAGATCGAACGAAACGATCTGGTGATCGCGCTCGGCGGCGGCGTGGTCGGCGACCTCGCGGGTTTCGCGGCCGCGATCCTGCGCCGCGGGGTGGATTTTGTGCAGGTGCCGACCTCGCTGCTGGCCCAGGTCGACTCCTCGGTCGGCGGCAAAACCGGAATCAATTCGCCGAAGGGCAAAAATCTGCTCGGCGCGTTTCACCAGCCGGTTCTGGTGGTCGCCGATACCGCCGTGCTCGACACCTTGTCGCCGCGCCAGTTCCGCGCCGGCTATGCCGAAGTCGCCAAATACGGCGTGCTCGGCGACGAAGCCTTTTTCGCCTGGCTGGAGGCCAATCACGCCGACATTTTCGCGGGCGGCGCCGCTCGCGAGCATGCGATCGCAACCTCCTGCCGCGCCAAAGCCGCGATCGTCGCACGCGACGAGCGCGAGACCGGCGAACGGGCGCTGCTCAATCTCGGCCACACCTTCGGTCACGCGCTCGAAGCCGCAACCGGCTTTTCCGACCGGCTGTTTCACGGTGAAGGCGTTTCCGTCGGCATGGTGCTGGCGGCGGAACTGTCTGCGCAACTCGGGATGATCGCCGAATCGGACGCCGTGCGCGTCAGGCGTCATCTTGCCGATGTCGGTCTGCCGACCCATTTGCAGGATATCGCGGGATTTGCCCAGGAAGGGCTTGGCGATGCCGACGCGCTGATGGCGCTGATGGCGCAGGACAAGAAGGTCAGGCGCGGCCGGCTCACCTTCATCCTGCTCGGGGCCATCGGCCGCGCCGTGATCGCTCCAGATGTCGAACATTCGGTGGTTCGCGATTTTCTGAAAGCCAGGCTGGAGCGCAGAGCATGATCCGGCAAAGCGGAAGCCGATTTTTCGAAGAGATCATGCTCCGGCAATATGGCGCATGATCCGGACTCCGGGGCGCCTCAGCGCAAGGTGCCAATCGGTCCTCTGAAGAGATCATGCGTCAAAGATGGATGAAGTGAAATTCGCGACATGGATTGGGTAACATTCCTCATTGTGATTGGCTGTCTGCTGGTCTCGGCATTTTTTGCCGCGAGCGAGACCGCGTTGACCGGCGCGTCGCGCGCCAGCATGCTGCGGCTGTCGAAGCAGGGCAATCAGGACGCCGCCATCGTTTCCAGCCTGTCCGCGTTGCGCGAGCGGCTGATCGGCGCGCTTTTGCTCGGCAACAACATCGCCAATATCGGCGCGTCGGCCCTGGCGACCGGCATCTTCACGAAATGGTTCGGTGAAGTCGGAGTGCTTTACGCCACCGCGGTAATGACGGCGCTGGTCGTGATCTTCGCCGAGGTGCTGCCGAAGACCATCGCCATCAATGCGCCGGACCGGGTGGCGCTCCTGGTGGCGCGGCCGATGAAGGTCATGGTGTTTCTGCTCGGGCCGCTGCTCAGCGTCGTCGAGGCCGTCGTTCACGTGCTGATGAGGCTGATCGGCGTCAACATAGGCCACAACCAGCCGATCCTGTCGCCGTTCGAGCGGTTGCGCGGCGCGGTCGATCTGCTTCACCACGAGGGCAAGGTCGAAAAGCTGGACCGCGACATGTTCGGCGGGCTACTGGACCTGCGTGAGCTCCAGGTCTCCGACGTGATGGTCCATCGCACCGAAATGGTGATGATCAACGCCGACCTGCCGCCGGAGGAACTGGTGCGCGAGGTGCTGGCGACCGAATACACCAGGATTCCGCTGTGGCGCGACAAGCCTGAAAACATCGTCGGCGTGCTGCATGCCAAGGATCTGTTGCGCGCAATCCGCGCCGCAGACGGCGAGACATCGAAAATCGATGTCTCGACCATCGCGCTGCCGCCGTGGTTCGTGCCGGAGATGCGCTCTGTTTCCGAACAGCTCAAGGCGTTCCGGCGCCGCAAGACCCACTTCGCGCTGGTGGTCGACGAATACGGCGAAGTCGAAGGCATGGTGACGCTGGAGGATATCCTGGAAGAGATCGTCGGCGATATTTCCGACGAACACGACGTGGTGGTGGCCGGCGTTCGCGCCCAGCCCGACGGGTCGGTGGTGGTCGACGGCTCGGTGCCGATCCGCGATCTCAACCGTGCCATGGACTGGCATCTTCCCGACGAGGAAGCCACCACGGTGGCGGGCCTGGTGATCCACGAGGCCCGCTCGATCCCGGAGCGCGGCCAGAGTTTCACGTTTCACGGTTTCCGTTTCCGCGTGCTGCGGCGTGAGCGCAATCGCATCACTGCGCTGCGGATCGTGGCCGTGCCGCGCGAGACCGAGGTCGAAGAGAAGAAGCCGAGGCGGGCCGGCAAGGCATTTTAG
>JBAVEE010000813.1:0-3502 GCA_049587575.1 Bradyrhizobium sp. | reverse complement strand
GGGCCGGTCATGCCAATTACGCGACCTCCAAGGGCGGCATCCGGTTGTTGATGGAGAGCATGGCACAGGAAGTTGCCCCCAAGCGAATTCGCGTTAACGGCATCGCGCCGGGTGCCATCCGGACGCCGATCAACACCGCGGCCTGGCAGACCAAGGCGGCCTACGACCGGTTGATGACGCTGGTGCCCTACGGAAGGATCGGGGAGCCGGAGGATATCGCACGCGCGGCCGTCTGGCTTGCATCGGACCATTCCGACTACGTGGTCGGCACCACGCTGTTTATCGACGGCGGCATGACGCTCTATCCGGGTTTCGCGACAGGCGGTTGAAGCCATTCCAGGAAGCTTGCGGCGCATGCGGACCCTTGCCCGATTGTAATGTGCCCGGGCCAGAAACTTCGGAACGGAACGCGGCGGGTTGGCTTACTTCTATGAAGAAACCTTCAGTGAGCGTCGTGCTGCTTCGACGCCCTGCACCGATGACGTACGCCGCCCATGAGCCCAACGCGCACATCTGCCCCTCAGGTCGTTGTCATTACCGGCGCGTCGGCCGGCGTGGGAAGAGCGATCGCGCATCGGTTCGCCCGCGCCGGCTGGCGGATCGGATTGATCGCCCGGGACGCAGAAGCCCTGGAAGAGGTCAGGCAGGAGGTTGCGGAACTCGGCGGTTTCGCCATGGTCGCAGCCGCCGATGTCGCCGACGCCGAGGCGGTCTTTGCGGCCGCGGACCGGATCGAGAACGATTTTGGATCGATCGATGTCTGGATCAACGATGCCATGGTCACGGTGTTTGCGCAGGTCTGGCAGATGACGCCTGAGGAATTTCGGCGGGTCACCGAGGTGACTTATCTCGGCCAGGTGCACGGTACGATGGCTGCGTTACGGCATATGCGGCCGGTCAATCGCGGGAAGATCATTCAGATCGGTTCGGCGCTCGCTTATCGCGGCATCCCGTTGCAGTCGGCCTATTGCGGAGCAAAGCACGCGATCCGCGGCTTTACCAACTCGCTGCGAACGGAACTCCTTCATGATCGCAGCGCGATCCAGTTGACGATCATGGAACTGCCCGCGGTCAATACCCCGCAGTTCGACTGGGCGCGAACCCGCATGTCCCATCAGCCCCGGCCGGTCGCGCCGGTGGTTGAGCCCGAAGTTATCGCACAGGCGGTGTTCGATGCTGTCGGTCATCCGAGGCGCGAATACTGGATCGGATTGAGCACCCTGAAAGTCATCCTCGGAAATATGGTATTGCCCGCGTTTCTCGATCGCTACCTGGCGAAGGTGGCATTCGCAGGTCAGCAGACGGCCCGGCCGGTTTCCGCGGATCGCAAGGACAATCTGCTGGATCCGGTTCATTCGCTGCACCGGACACGCGGGCGGTTCGGAAGGGAGGCCAGAGACCAGGCGGTGATAACGAGTGGTTCGCTCGGTCGTGTTGCGCCTGTCATGATCGGCGCCGTCTTGTTGTTTGCGACCGGCATGTTGACGGCGGCATCGGCGCGGCGCCCGAGGTTGTCGCGGTACCCGGCCCCGCGTTTGAGGCGCCATGGCAACCCGGATTGAAGACTACGCCGTCCTCGGCAATTGCGAGACGATGGCACTGGTCGGCCGCGATGGATCGATCGACTGGCTCGGCTTTCCCCGGTTCGATAGTGCGGCCTGTTTTTCTGCTTTGCTCGGAGATGCCCGGAACGGTCGCTGGCTGCTGGCACCGACAGACAGTCCCGTGCGTGTCACCCGATGCTACCGCGGCGACACGATGATCCTCGAGACAACCTTCGAAACGCAGGCTGGCGCGGCCTGCATCATCGATTTCATGACGCGACGCGAAGGGGCGTCGGATCTGGTCCGGATCGTAAAGGGCCTTCGCGGCAAGGTCGCGATGCACACCGAGCTGATAGTGCGCTTCGACTATGGCTCGGTCGTCCCTTGGGTGTCGCGCAGGGACGACGGGCGGCGCGAAATCATCGCCGGGCCGGACAGGCTCCTGCTTGCCGCCGACACGCCGCTGCGTGGAGTGGATTTCCGCACCGTCGGAAAGTTCGAAGTCGAGGCGGGCGACGAAATCGGCTTCACGCTGACCTGGTCGCGATCGTATTGTGCCGCGCCGGAGACCCCTTCGGTGAGAGAGGCCTTGGTGTCGGCGGAATCGTTCTGGCGCAAATGGTCAGAGCATTTCAAGCCGGGACCGGAGTGGTCGAAAGCCGTTATTCGCTCTCTATTGACCCTGAAGGCCCTGTCGCACCGGGAGACCGGCGGGATCGTGGCCGCCGGCACCACTTCGCTGCCGGAAAAGATCGGCGGCAGCCGCAATTGGGATTATCGCTATTGCTGGCTGAGAGACGCCACCTTCACCCTGTACGCACTGCTTGGCGCGGGTTTTGTGGAGGAAGCCAGGGCCTGGCGTGGATGGCTCCTGCGGGCCGTCGCCGGCAGTCCGGAAGATCTGCAGATCATGTATGGCATCGCGGGCGAGCGGCGTCTGGACGAATACGAGGTCCCCTGGTTGAAAGGTTATGAAGCTTCGTCTCCAGTCCGGATCGGCAACGCCGCGGCAAAACAGATCCAGCTCGACGTCTATGGCGAGATTCTTGACGCTTTCTATGTCGCTCGCAAGGCCGGACTTCGTGGCAACGCAGCGAGCTGGGCGCTGGAATGCGCGCTGGTCGAGCATCTCGAATCCATCTGGGACAAGCCGGACGATGGAATCTGGGAGGTTCGGGGCGGCCGCAAGCATTTTACCTATTCCAAGGTGATGGCGTGGGTCGCCTTCGACCGTGTGATCCGCTCGGTCGAGGAGTTCGGGATGGACGGACCGGTCGCACATTGGCGCGCGATCCGCGACGCCATCCACAGCCAGGTCTGCGAGAAAGGATTCGACCCGGCGCAGAACAGCTTTGTGCAGTTCTATGGATCAAGGTCTCTCGACGCCAGTCTGCTGCTGATCGCCATGGTCGGCTTTTTACCGCCGTCCGATTCCCGTATTCGCGGCACCCTGACCGCCATCGAAAAGGGTCTGATCCGCGAGGGCTTCGTGCAGCGGTATCATACGAGCGACGGCGCCGATGGATTGCCACCGGGCGAGGGCGTATTCCTGGCTTGCAGCTTTTGGCTGGCAGACAATTACATCCTGCAGGGAAGATTTGGAGAGGCGCGAACACTATTCGAAAAGCTCTTGTCATTGCGCAACGACGTCGGCCTTCTGGCCGAAGAGTACGATCCCTCCGAGCGCCGGCAACTGGGAAACTTTCCGCAAGCCTTCTCGCACCTCGCGCTGATCAACACGGCCCATAACCTGATGAGCGCGGATGGTGCCGTGCATCAGCGCTCCCGGCAGTGACGTGAAGTACGGGATGACCCTGTTCGGTGGCCGGATTTATGCTTTGCGCGACGGGCACTGTTTGTTTTCCTCCTTTTGGGGGAACCCCGTTTCTACCGGGAACCAGGGCGTTCATTTGAAATTGCCGCAGCGGCCAGCAATCTGTCCGATTCCGAGCCCGGGC
>JBAVEE010000812.1:0-4314 GCA_049587575.1 Bradyrhizobium sp. | reverse complement strand
GCGAACTCTCGGTGGAAGCTCGTGCCACCGCGCTATCGCTGCACTCGTTCTTCTTTTTCATGGGCCAGACCGTCGGCCCGATCGCCTACGGGTTCGGCATCCAGAGCGTCGGCAAGATACCGACCCTGCTGACCAGCGCGGTCATCATCGTCGCGCTCGGCTTTGCCTGCGCGCGGCTGTTGCGCCAGACGAGGCCGGCGGATGCGGGCGCGACATAGGCCGCGCATGAAGCGCCAAGGGAGGCTTGCGGCAAACCAACGGTCCAACCCATGCCCCGGACTGGCTTAACCGTGGAGCGACTTGAGGAGGGCGTGTTCGACGCGACTCGTGTGCCGCTCTTTGTGCCGCAAGATGTAGAATGAGCGTCGCGGCAGATCGAACCTGACGCGGTGCAGGGTCTTGGCGGCAAGCGATTGAGCCACGACCAGGTCCGAAATCGCGGTGGCGCAGCCTCCGGCTTCGACGGCGGTGCGGACGGCTTCGTTCGAGGGGAGTTCCAGCGCGACCCGAAGATCGGACGGTTTGATGCCGGATTGGCGAAGTGCCGCCTCGAACATGGACCTCGTGCCGGAGCCACGCTCCCGCAGCACCCAGGCGGTCGCAAGCAAATCCTTCGGCGTGATTTTTGTCCGGCTGACCCACGGGTGTTTTGCTCCGACCACCACGATCAGTGAATCGCCGTCGATCTTTTGCGCATCGAGCAGGGCGTCATCGACCTCGCCTTCCACGAACCCGAGATCGGCGCTGCCCTGAAGGACCGCGCGCGCGACCTGCTCGGTATTCGCCATGGTGATATGCAGGTCGATGCCGGGATAAGCGGTGTGAAAGGCCTGGACGCGGCCCGGCAGCCAGTAGTTTGCGATCGTCTGGCTTGCGGCAATGTTCAACGAACCGCGTTTCAAACCGGCGAGATCGTTGAGAACCTGCGCCGCAGCTTTGGCTCGCGCCAGGACGGCGCGGGCCTCAATCAGGAAATCGCGGCCGGTTTGGGTCAGCACGATGCCCCGGCCGACGCGGTCGAACAGCTTGACGGCGTAACGCGTTTCGAGCGCTGCGATCGCAGCGCTCGTCGCCGATTGTGTCAGGTTGAGTTCGCTCGCCGCCTGCGTGACATGCTGCTTTTCTGCGACCGCCACGAAGATGCGAAGCTGTTCCAGTGTCATGCCGCTATCCAATGAGCTTGATCAGCGCAAGGCTGAAGCTTGCGATAAAGAGGAAGGCGAGGGCGCCCAGCAGCGCGGGCCGAATGCCCCTGGCTGTCAGCTTGCGGACGTCAGTCTCCATCCCCATCGCCGCCAAGGCAATGGACAGCAGGAATGTCGTCGCAGCCGCAACCCAGATTCTTGCCTCGGCGGGAATGGTGATCAGGCTGTTGAGCCCGACCAGCGCCACGAAGCCGAGCACGAACCAGGGCATCGGAGGCCGGGCCGATGACGCAACCGCGGTCGGGGCATTCTTCGCCGCCCTCCATGCGGCCATGGATCCCAACGCTATCACGGTGGGTGCCAACAGCATGACACGCGACAGTTTTGCGATGGTTCCGAACTCGCCCGCCTTCTGCCCGTCCTGGAAAGAAGCCGCGACGACCTGCGCGATTTCGTGGATCGACGCGCCGCTCCAGAGTCCGAATGCGTGCGGGTCAAGGTGCAAAAGCCCCGGGAGGAGCGGGTAGCCAAACATCGCCACCGAGCCGAAGACGGTCACGCAGGCGACCGCGTAGGCGACGTCTTCATCGTGGGCGTCGGTTACCGTGTTGGTGGCGATGACGGCCGAAGCGCCGCAAATGGATGTTCCGGCCGCGATCAACTGCGCCAACTTGCGGTCGACGCCCAGGAGTTTGCCCATCCAGACGGTAAAGGCGAAAGTGGCCACCAGCGTCGCCGCGATGATGCCGATGCCGCGGCCGCCGACCTCGATCACCTGTGTGATGGTCAATTGAAGCCCGAGCAGGATGATGGCAATGCGCAGTAGTCGTCGCAGGCTGAAAGTGACGCCCGGCTTGGCGATTGCGGGTGTGCCGACGAGATTGTGAAAGGCCATGCCGAGCAGGATGGCAAGGATCATCGGGCTGAACGTCGTCATCCCCGGCAACTGCCTGAGCAGATAGCTGGATATCGCCACGGCCGACGCCAGCAGCAGACCCGGGAGGATAGCCAGGATGGCTCTGCCGCGCATAAGCAGCGGTCCTGAAGGCGCTATCTTGGGGGTGGTATTCCGGTCAGGCAAAACGACGTGGTCGGTATGCGAAATTGGTTGGGATATTGGGCTGGTCATGAGTTGGGCTCCGTCGGCTTACCCAACCAATATCGAGGTCTGTAATTAATCAATCCAACAGATTATTGATGTTAAATCAATCGCTTTCTTCGATTAAACGGAGCTGCGCCAAGACCCGGCTTCCATGATTATTCGTCGCAGCGGCGACCGGATTACCCGCGCCCACGATAAGCAGTGACGCCCTGATCGGGTATCCACATGCCCTTGGGCAATTTGCCGGTCTGCCAGAACACGTCGATCGGAATGCCGCCGCGCGGATACCAGTAGCCGCCGATGCGCAGCCATTTCGGCTTGATCTCCGCTGAGATCCTTTTGCCGATGGCCACCGTGCAGTCCTCGTGGAAAGCGCCATGATTGCGGAAGCTCGCGACATAGAGCTTCAGCGATTTTGACTCCAGCAGCCATTGCCCGGGGACATAGTCGATCACAAGATGCGCGAAATCCGGCTGGCCGGTCACAGGGCAGAGCGAGGTGAATTCCGGCGCCGTGAACCGCACCACGTAGTTCGTGTCCCTTTGCGGATTGGGCACGCGATCGAGCTTCGCCGCCTCGGGCGTCGTGGGCCATTCCACGGCGCGGCCAAGTTGCAGGCTGGATGCGGCTGAGGCCGGCCTTGATGATTTCCGGGGTTTCCTGGACATAACTGTGTCTCCGTTGCCGGGTTATTAGACAATAAGTCGGGCGACGTCACGGGCCAGGCAACCTTTTCCGCCACGGTGGCTTGCTGTAGAAGCAGCGCCAACTGCTCATCCGACTTTGCAAAAGAGGCACCCATGACCGCCATCGTCGACATCATCGGCCGCGAAATTCTCGATAGCCGCGGCAACCCCACCGTCGAAGTCGACGTGGTGCTGGAGGACGGTTCGGTGGGGCGAGCGGCGGTGCCTTCCGGCGCCTCCACCGGCGCGCATGAGGCGGTCGAGTTGCGCGACGGCGACAAGGCACGCTATCTCGGCAAGGGCGTGCAGAAGGCGGTCGCGGCCGTGAACGGCGAAATCTTTGAAGCGCTCAGCGATATGGCCGTCGAGGAGCAGGTTCAGATCGACCAGATCATGATCGACCTCGATGGAACGGCGAACAAGAGCCGGCTCGGCGCCAATGCCATTCTCGGCGTCTCGCTGGCATGCGCGAAGGCCGCGGCGGAATCCTTCGATATGCCGCTTTATCGCTATGTCGGCGGCACCTCGGCGCGGACCTTGCCGGTGCCGATGATGAACATCATCAATGGCGGCGTGCATGCCGATAACCCGATCGACTTCCAGGAATTCATGATCATGCCGGTCGGCGCCAAGACCTTCGCCGAGGCGCTGCGCTGCGGCTCGGAGATCTTTCACACCTTGCGAGCGGAACTGAAGAAGGCCGGTCACAACACCAATGTCGGGGATGAGGGCGGTTTCGCGCCGAACCTGCCGTCGGCGGATGCGGCGCTGGAATTCGTCATGGGGGCGATCGGCAAGGCCGGTTACAAGGCAGGCGGCGACGTCATGCTGGCGCTGGATTGCGCCGCCACCGAATTCTTCAAGGATGGCGCCTACGTCTATGGCGGTGAGAACAAGACACGCTCGCGTTCCGAGCAGGCGAGGTATCTCGCCGATCTCGCCGCGCGCTACCCGATCGTCTCCATTGAGGACGGCATGTCCGAAGATGACATGGAAGGCTGGAAGGAGTTGACCGATCTCATCGGCGGCAAATGCCAGCTGGTTGGTGACGATCTGTTCGTCACCAACGTCACCCGGCTCGCCGACGGCATCAAGAACGGCCGCGCCAACTCGATCCTGATCAAGGTCAACCAGATCGGCACGCTGACGGAAACGCTCAGCGCGGTCGAGTTGGCCTACAAGGCCGGCTACACCGCCGTGATGTCGCACCGCTCCGGCGAGACCGAGGATTCCACTATTGCCGATCTCGCGGTCGCCACCAATTGCGGGCAGATCAAGACCGGCTCCCTGGCGCGCGCAGACCGCACTTCCAAGTACAATCAATTGCTGCGCATCGAGCAGGAATTGGGAGGCCAGGCGAAATATGCGGGCAGGGCGGCGC
>JBAVEE010000811.1:0-2959 GCA_049587575.1 Bradyrhizobium sp. | reverse complement strand
TATCTCGAGGCCTTCGCCAAGGCCGGCTGCGATCACATCACGGTGCATGCCGAGGCGGGTCCGCATCTGCATCGCTCGCTGCAGGCGATCCGCAGCCTCGGCAAGAAAGCCGGCGTGTCGCTCAATCCGGCCACGCCGGTCTCGGCCATCGAGTATGTGATCGACATGATCGACCTGGTGCTGGTGATGTCGGTCAATCCCGGCTTCGGCGGTCAGGCTTTTATTCCCTCCGCGATCGGCAAGATCCAGGACCTGCGCGCGATGACGGCGGGACGGCCGATCGACATTGAAGTCGACGGCGGTGTCGGACCCGATGTTTCCGGCCAGCTCGCCGCCGCCGGCGCCAACGCCTTTGTCGCCGGCTCCGCCGTGTTCAAGGGCGGCACCGTGGAAGCCTACAAGGCCAACATCTCCGCGATCCGCAACGCGGCGGCATTGGCGCGCGGCGAAGCAATCTGACGTTCTACTCTGGCGGATCTCGGCAGCCGACGGACGTACTGCGGCCTACCTGGCCGGTATCGATCGATCCTCGGAACGGTCCGCCGGCCCCTCGTGCAGCGAGGCCAGCCGGGGCGGCCGCACCACGGTGACGGTACAGGGCGCCTCGGCCGCGACTTTCGCGGAGACGCTGCCAAGCAGCGTCCGCGCCAGCGAATTCTGCCGGGCGCCGATGACAATGTGATCGACATGGTTGGCTTGCGCAAATTCCAGGATCGCCGCCGCCGGATCGAAGGCCTCGAGAACATGCGCGGTCAACCGGCTCTCATCGAGCTTTAACGGCGACGCCCAGTGCTTGAGCGTGACGAGCCGGTCGACATGCTTGTTGTTGCCCTCCTCGTCGAGTGTCCGGTCGATCGTGACGCGGCCAAGTTTCAGCACATTCAGGCAGGCAAGCCGGGCCGCCGGCAGCGTTTTCAGGATTCGTTCGGCGGTGAGCCGCAGCTCTTCGTTCAGAGCGGCCGATCCCTCCGTGATGTCGAGCGCGATCGCCACGATCGGGCCTGACGCCAGCTGGGCGGCAACACCGGACTTGCCCGGCGGCGGCGTCGGGTTGCCGTTGAAGCGGCGGCGCCAGACCGTGCTGATGGGATCGCGGTTGAGCCGCTCCGCCCGCGCGGTGAGCTTGACCTGGTCGGGATGGGCGAGTTCGAACGCCAGTTGCGAGGCCGTGGGATACCGCCAGACCGGCTCAATCTCCAGGCACCTCAGCACGACTTCCTGCAGCCAGGGCGGATAGTCGGGCCCTAATTTGCGTGGGGGATAGGGATCGCGCCACAGCCGGCGCCGCATGCCGCGGAGGGTTTCGCTTTCTCCGAACGGCCGCACGCCGGTCGTAAAAAAATACAGCAGCACGCCGAGTGAAAACAGATCGCTGCGCGGATCGTCGCGCACCCCGAGCAGCCGCTCCGGCGCCATGTAGGGCGCGGTGCCGTAGGGCAAGCGGAATTCTTCCTGCAGGAGATCGGGCAACTGATTGTGATGCGACAGGCCGAAATCGATCAGCACGGCCTCGCCCGAGGGGCGAAACATGATGCTGCTCGGTTTGATATCGTGGTGGATGACATTCTGCCGATGCAGGTCGGCCAATGCCGTGGCAATCTTCCAGCCGATGACCCGCGCCTCCTCATAGGCGAGCGGCAGTTCGCCAAGCCGGCTGTAAAGCGTCATGCCGGGAATGGGCTCGATCACGACATAGGCCTGGTGCGCGAAATCGCCGGTCGCGTAGCAGGCCGGCACATGGGGTCCCGACAGCCTCGGGAGGATCATCTGCTCCATCTCAAAGCTGACAATGGCGGCGGGATCCTCGCCCTCGGCCACCCGTGGAATTTTCATCAACAACGGCGTTGAAATGTCGGGACGGGTCACGCTCCACAACGTCGCCATGCCGCCGCGGTGAACACACTCCCCGACGGTGAAGCCGTCGATATGAGCACCGGGCTGAACCGAAAGTTTTGCCATCGCTTACCTGCCGACCGAGAGACGATCTGCGAGCCAGATCGGCAGACCATTTTCGCGAATTTGCCTTGCGGCCGCGTCGACATCATAGGGTACGCGGCAATAGGTAATTTCCCGCGAGTTGGTATCGAACATGGCAAAGGAGGCCGCCGGATCGCCGTCGCGGGGCTGCCCGACCGAGCCAAGCACGGTCAGCCAGCGCCGTCCCTGAAGCAGTTGCACCGTAACGCCCGATGTCGGAACAAAACTGGTCATCTTCCCGGTCACCGACATCGAATAAAGCGCCGGCCGATGGATGTGGCCGCAGAAAGTCACATGCGCGGCCGTCGCCAGCAGGCTCCGTCCGGCATCGGCGGTGGAGCGAACGTAACGCCATTTTGCGGGACTGCTGGCCTCGGAATGAACGTAGAGGCGATCGTCCTCCTGCAGCGCCAACGGCAATTCCGCCAGGAAACGCCGCTGGGCCGCACTGAGCCGCCCGCGGGTCCACTCGATCGCGGCCTGCGCCTCGGCGTTCATGGTTTCCGCAGTGGCGCCGATGGCATTGTCGTGGTTACCCCGCACGGCGAGCGCGCCCTCCCCGACGAGATTCATGACGGTCTCAACCGTCCACTCGGGATCAGCGCCATATCCAACATAGTCGCCGAGGCAAATGAATCGTTCGGCGCCATGCGCCCGCGCAAAATCAAGGCACGCAGTAAACGCCTGCCGGTTGGCGTGAATATCCGCAAAAAGTGCCAGCAGCACGCTTTTCTCCGCGAATTACCCTATCATCCGGCGGTCGGCCGGAGTTGACGGACATCAAACAACGGGGTGCGGGAGTCGCGCAATCGAGTTGGAAGCTTTGCGCGTAAAGTGGCCTAGCGCCTGCGAGGTGCTTCAAGACCTCGAAGCAACAGGGCCAGCACGGCGTCGATCCGCGCCGGCAGTTGCGGATCGTTCCATTCCTCGGAGTGGGCGGGATGATGGAAGCGGCTGGTCGCCTCGAAGATCGCCCGCGCGG
>JBAVEE010000810.1:0-5766 GCA_049587575.1 Bradyrhizobium sp. | reverse complement strand
CGTAGGCCACCGCCTCGCCCTGATCGTTGGAAATCAGCACGCCGTTGCGGCGGCCCTGGATGTCGCCCTTGTAGGGCGCGTAGCCGTGGAACAGCCGGTTCATGATCGCGGTGCCGCGGGTGTCGGTCAGCAATTCGCCCTGATAGCCGATCAGGCCGCGGGTCGGCGCGTAGAACACCAGCCGCAGGCGATGGCCGCCGGACGGGCGCATCTCGATCATCTCGGCCTTGCGTTCGCTCATCTTCTGCACGACGACGCCGGAATGCTCCTCGTCGACGTCGATCACGACCTCTTCGATCGGCTCCTGCCACTCGCCGGTGGCTTCGTCCTTCTTCAGAACGACGCGCGGCCGCGACACCGAGAGCTCGAAGCCCTCGCGGCGCATGGTCTCGATCAGGATCGCGAGCTGCAATTCGCCGCGGCCCGAAACTTCCATGGAATCCTTGTCGGCGGCTTCGGTCACCCGCAGCGCGACATTGCCTTCGGCTTCGCGCAGCAGGCGGTCGCGGATCATGCGGCTGGTCACCTTGTCGCCTTCGGTACCGGCCAGCGGGGAGTTGTTGACGATGAACGACATCGACACCGTCGGCGGATCGATCGGCTGCGCCTTCAAGGGCGTATCGACGCTGGGATCGCAGAAGGTGTCGGCCACGGTGCCCTTGGTGAGGCCGGCAATGGCGACGATGTCGCCGGCTTCGGCTTCATCGAGCGGCGTGCGTTCGATGCCGCGGAACGCGATGATCTTGGTGATGCGCCCGGTCTCGACCAGCTTGCCGTCGCCGCTCAAAACCTTGACGGCCTGGTTCGGCTTGATGGTGCCGGAGGTAATCCGCCCGGTGATGATGCGGCCGAGATAGGGATTGGCCTCCAGAATGGTGCCGATCATGCGGAACGGCCCTTCCTCGACGGTCGGCGGCGCCACGTGGCGCAGGATCAGGTCGAACAGCGGCTGCATGCCGGCGTCCTTCGGACCGTCGGGACTTTCCGCCATCCAGCCCTGCTTGGCCGATCCGTACAGAATCGGGAAATCGAGCTGTTCCTCGCTGGCGTCCAGCGCCGCGAACAGGTCGAACACCTCGTTGATGACCTCGGTCGGCCGCGCGTCCGGGCGGTCGACCTTGTTGATGACGACGATCGGCTTCAGGCCGACCTTGAGCGCCTTCGACACCACGAATTTGGTTTGCGGCAGCGGGCCTTCGGCGGCATCCACCAGCACCAGCGCGCCGTCCACCATGTTCAGGATGCGCTCGACCTCGCCGCCGAAATCGGCGTGGCCCGGCGTATCGACGATGTTGATGCGGGTATCCTTCCACTGCACCGAGGCGGCCTTGGCCAGGATGGTGATGCCGCGCTCGCGCTCCAGATCGTTGGAATCCATCGCGCGCTCGACCACGCGCTGGTTGTCACGGTAGGTGCCGGACTGCTGCAGCAGGCGATCGACCAGCGTGGTCTTGCCGTGGTCGACGTGGGCGATGATGGCGACGTTGCGAAGCTTCATGTTGGCTCTATCTGCATCAGACAATGGTGGGAGGCGCGATCTCACCGGAAAACCGGGACCCACTTTTCCGGATCGCGCTCAAAAACCTGGAGTTTGAAAGGGCGCTTGAGCGCCCCAAAAAGGAAGCCCGGCCAAAAAGACCGGGCACACCCTACTCATTGCGCTGCAATATAGTCAGGAATCGCCAGAAAACAATGCGTTGTTTGCAATTTGGTTAGCTGATTTTAGGGGCAAACCAGCCCGGCATCAGCCATTATCGGCCCCGTCCGTGGGATATACCCCGCGCAGCACTTCCTCGAAGTGGTTTTTGACGGATTCATTACACAGGCAGGCCCGCAGCCCGAGCGCCTCGGGATTGCGGATCAGGATGGAGCCGCGGCGGGTCTCCAACACCCCTTCCGCCTTGAAGGTCTGGATCACACGGCTGGCATAGCTGCGGCCGACCCCCAGCAGGGTCGCCAGCTGCTCATGGGTCAGCGGCACGATGTTGTCGCCACTGGTGCGCTCCATCGCCGAGATGATCCATTTCGCCGTGCGCTGCTCGATCGAATGGATCGCGTTGCAGGCGGTCGCCTGAAACATCTGCGCCAGCATGCAGTCGGCATACCGCGCGAACACATTGCGCAGCGAGACGGAGTTTGCTTTCGCCGCATCCAGCCTTGCGACCGGCAGACGCATGAATGGCCCGCCGAATTTGACGGTGATGCGCGTATAGGCCGGCAGATATCCGAGGCTGACGATTCCACCGACGGCGCCCTCGCGACCGACGAGAATGGTCTCGACGTCACGGCCGTCCTCGTTGGCCACCAAATAAGAGACAAGGCTGGGCCCGCAGGGAAAGTGAACGATATCGACGTCGTCGCCGGGGTTATAAAGCAGCTCGTTGGCTTCAGCCTGTTCAGGCGCAAGATGCGGGGCGATCAGGGCAAAGTCGCCGGCGCTGAGCCGCCGCAACAGGTTATTTTCGGGCCGATCGATACCGCCGGCGGCCTTTGTCTGCAAAATCATCCCGCGTTCCCTGGCTTCGCGGCTCTCACAATAACCGCCCAGATTCGATTGCTGCGTGCACAAGTGCACAGACAAACGACGTGGCGATGTGATGGTTTCATCCATGGAACCGGCCGATGGGCTTCCTATGCGCCAGCGGCGGGCCGATCCGAGTTTTGTTCAATGCTGGATTCTGGAACTTTTGTTGGCGAGATGATGGACGTTCCCGGCAATGGCGTGCCCGACGATGTCTTGATCGTCGAGGATGACCCGATCATCGCGCTCGACTTCGAGGACAGGATACTTGGTTTCGGGGTCAAGACGGTCCGGACCGCCGGAAACGTAACCCGCGCGCTCGAGATGATCGCCGATCGCGCCCCGGATTTTGCGCTGCTCGATGTCGGGCTGGTCCGGGAGAAAAGTTTTGCGGTCGCCGAGCGGCTGGATGCGCTGGAGATCCCGTTCGCTTTCGTTACCGGATATGGCGCGGATGTCGGGCTTCCCACGGCTTTTGCGCAAAAGCCGAGACTGCCGAAGCCTTGCGCGTCCGACGCGCTGGCGGCCTTGTTGAAAGGCGGGTCGGTTCACCGCGCGAGGCGCTGACCTAATCTTGCGCATGGGCTTCGGATCCGCGATTGGCCTGGAAACCGGCTTCCGCTTTTCCGGATCATGCCCTAACCCTGTTTCGGATCGAGCGTCGTCGACCATAGCGCCGCGTCGGCGCGGTCGCGCAGCGTCACCGTCATTTGCCCGGTCGCGCCAAGGATCCTGACGTGACCGAAGAACTGCATGCCGGCGGATGGAGGCAGGTTCTGCTGGCCCGGACCCGGCGCCTTGAAGAACCTCACTTCCGGTCCGAAGGTGTTGTCGAGTTCGCCGGGACCAAACGTGCCGGCATGCAACGGTCCGGAGACGAATTCCCAGAATGGCTCGAACTCGCCGAATTGCGCCTTGTCGGGATTGTAGTAATGCGCGGCGGTGTAGTGGACATCGGCCGTCAGCCACACCGTATTGGCAACGCCCGAGGCCTTGATGAAACGCAGCAGGTCGGCGATCTCCAGTTCGCGGCCGCGCGGCGGGCCATCGCCCTGTGCAAATGCTTCGGAACCCTTCTTGTTCGCCGCATCGTCATAGACGATCAGGCTGAGCGGCATGTCGGAGGCGATCACCTTCCAGGTGGCGCGCGAGTTCAACAGCGCGCGCTTCAGCCACGCCAGTTGATCGGGGCCCAGGAAGTAGCTGTCGGGGCCGTAGCCGGTTTGCAGGTTGGGGCCATTGGGGCCGCGGTAGCTGCGCTCATCCAGCATGAAGACGTCGAGATGCGGCCCGTAGCTGAGGGTGCGATAGACCCGTCCCGGCTCCACGATGCTTTCGCGCATCGGATACATCTCGTGGAAGGCGCGGGCCGCGCGCGCGGCAAGCAGGTTGATGTCGCGCACCTTGTAGGCGGCGGGAAGCTCCTTCGATGCCGACCAGTTGTTGGTGACTTCATGGTCGTCCCACTGCACGAAGATCGGAACCTCGGCGTTGAAGGCGCGCACATTGTCGTCGAGCAAATTATAACTGTGCGCCGCGCGGAACTCGTCGAGCGTCTCGGCGACTTTTGCCTTCTCCGGGATCGTGAGGTTTTTCCAGAGCTTGCCGTCGGGCAATCTTACCTCGGATGAAATAATGCCGTCGGCATAGATGGTGTCGCCGGAATGCAGCAGGAAATCCGGGGCGTGCTTGCGCATGGTGGCGAAGGTGACCATGCCGCCATCGTCGGGATTGATACCCCAGCCCTGTCCGGCGACATCGCCGCCCCAGACGAAACTGACGTCGCGCCGGTCGGCGGGCGCGGTGCGGAAACGGCCGGTCACCGGCTCGCCGGAAACGTCCGGATGCGACAGATCGCGGAATCTGATGCGGTAGAAAATATCCTGTCCGGCGGGGAGGTTTTCCAGCAGCATTTTCGCGGTGAAGTCGCTCTCCGGCAGCGCCGCGACCGGCGGCAAAATCCGCCCATGGCTGAAGGACTCGGTCGTGGCGACCTCGACCAGCATCTGCGCCGGCCGGTCGGCACGCGCCCACACCACGCCGCCATCGGTGCCGACGTCGCCGGATTGCACGCCATGGGTAACGATCGGCCGGTCGGCGGCGCGGCTGAGATAAGGCATCGCCATGGTGCCGAGTGCGCCCGCGCCGGCCGCCGCGGCGCTGGAAAGAAAGCGCCGGCGCGAAAGCCGGCGGGGAATCGTGATCGTCATGCAGGCCCTATCGGGTCGGTCGCCGGAATGCGAGAGGTCGTGCAGGGACACCTAGGGAGAAAATGTGACGGCTCGATTGCAGACAGACGATGGCTTGCAGCGATGACGGCTCACAAGGTTCCGGTCGCCCGGAACTGCGCGCCCGCTCTTTGCAGGTTCTGCGGCATGTTGGCCAGCAACGCCTTGCGGTCGGCCACCGCGTGGTGGAACTGCTCGAGCGCGATATTGAAGGCGGTCAACGCTCCTTCCTCGATGGCGCCGTTTTCGAAGCAATGCAGCGTATCGCGCAAGATATTGTCCGCCTCCGCCTGCATCTGGTCGAGTTCTTCGCTGGAGTCGCTGCGGCGCGCGGCCGCGAGCATTTCCAGCAGCCGTTCGCGCAGCGATGAATTGTTGCTGCGTTCATCTTTCTTCAGATAGCCGGCAAACCAGGCGCCGGCAGAGCCCATCGCGGACAGCCCCATCAGCCCCCACCAGATGAAATCGCTGTAGCGATCGAGGAAGGTCTTTTCCTCGCCGTCGACAAAGGCGGCGGCGCCCGGATGAGCCGGGATCGCGGCATCCTTGTCGGTATCCGGGGTTTCGATTTTCGCAGCCAGCGGGAATTCCGCCATCACCGTCTGGCGAATGGCGAACAATTGCCGCGTGAAGGCGGCAACCGTGGTGTCCGAGAGATCCTTGCGGGCGACAATGTGGTGCGAGAAGCTGATCGTCTTCACCTCTTCTTCCGGCCGGTCAGGTGCGCCGCCAAAGGCGCCGGCGGGAATCTCGGAGGCCTCGTACATCGGGTGATTTTGCGCAATCGCCTCCGCCGAATCGATCGCCAGGAAGGTCGGCGCGTGCCCATCGCGCGTCGAGGCAGCGACCGCCTCGGTGGTAATCTTGCTGTTGACCGGACCCGCGGCGAGATAGGCATCCGCCTTCTGGTTGCGGATGGCGTCGGCGGCCTCGCCGGCCGGAAACTGAACGATCTCGACCTTGCCGGGATCCACGCCATATTGCTGCAGGATCACCTTGAGCAAATTGACGTTGGCC
>JBAVEE010000809.1:0-2056 GCA_049587575.1 Bradyrhizobium sp. | reverse complement strand
GGGTTGTCCTGGGTGTCGGCGATGATGACGGGCTTGTTGGCGTGCATCGCCAGCTCCATCGCATGGCGCACGCCTTCATCAGGGCTGTAGATGCGGCCGTCGAAATCATTCTCGTGGCTTTCGATCTGCGCCGCAAGCCTGTCCGCGGCCGTGTTGGCATCGGCCTGCGTTCGGCCATAGGCGAATACGCTCGGTCCGCAATGCAAAAAGTCCGCCGCCGGAAACCCCGGGCAGAACGACAGCGTCGGGACGGTGTCATTCTGCATCGCGGCCAGTTTCCGGTAGATGCCGTTGGCGGGCTGGTCATTGGTGCATTGCCAGCTGATCGGAATCAGGAACGGCAACTGACGGAACGCTTTTGCGAATCTTTGCCTGGTGTGCAGGAGCCGTGCAAGATGGTGCGCCGCGGCGCGGCCGGTGTCGGCCATATCGACATGGGGGTAGGTGCGGTAGGCAATCAGTGCATCTGCATACTCCACCATCTCGGGCGTGACGTTGGCGTGAAGGTCGAGGCTGACCACCAGCGGCAGGTCATTGCCGATCACCTCGCGCACGCGCCGCAGGATTTCGCCCTCGCCGTCGTCCTGGTGCTCGGCCACCATGGCGCCGTGCAGATCGAGATAGACGGCATCGAGCGGACCGGCATTCCTGATGCCCTCCACCATCACCCCGGCGATGCGCTCATAGGCGTCCTCGGTCACATGCGCCGAAGGGCTGGCGGCAGAAAAGATCGTTGGCACCAGCTCCCAGCCCTGAGCTTCCGCGGCCTCGATGAAGCCGGCCAAGGCGACATTGATGTGGCGCATGGTCCGGAGCACGTCGGCGCCGTGCGTCATCGCCGGCCAGCCGCCGCCATGCACGAAGTCGGCATAGGTAGCCTTGGTCGGCGCGAAGGTGTTGGTTTCGTGCAGGAAGCCGCCGACGGCGATACGGGTCATCAATTCTTCTCACCGGATGTTTGCGCGCGACGTTAGACTCCTCATTGCGAGGAGCGCAAGCAGGGAAGCAATCCAGTTTTGCATGACGCGTCGCGGCTCTCGTCATTGCGAGGAGCATAAGCGACGAAGCAATCCATCGCGGTGCCGGATATGGATTGCGTCGCGGAGCCAGTCATCGGGCGCGCATTCGCGCGACCCGTTGGCTCGCAATGACGGCTATTCCGCGGCACCGGCTCGCTCGACCGGCCGGAAGTTGGCAAAATCCCACCCCCGTCCGGGCGCGGCGTCAAGCAGCGCGCGGGTATAGGCCTGTTGCGGATTTGTCAGGACTTGCGCCGCCGGCCCCTGTTCGACGATGCGGCCGTGCTGCATGACCGCCACCTCGTCGCAGATTTGCGCGGCGACACGCAGGTCGTGGGTGATGAACAACAGCGCGATGCCAAGCCGGGTCTGGATTTCATCGAGCAGCTCCAGCACCTGGGCCTGGACGGAGACGTCGAGCGCCGAAACCGCTTCGTCCGCCACCAGCACATCGGGATCGAGCGCCAGCGCGCGGGCGATGGCGATGCGCTGGCGCTGGCCGCCGGAGAACTGGTGCGGATAGCGCGTGATGGCGTCGACGGGCAGATCGACCAGTTCGAGCAGCTCGCGCGCCTTCTCAAGCGCCTGTGCCCGCGGCATGCCGTAATTGATCGGCCCTTCGGCGATGGTCTCGCCGACCGTGATGCGCGGATTGAGCGATCGATAGGGGTCCTGGAAAATGATCTGGATCTTTTTGCGGTGCGGTCGCAACAGCCGGCGCGACAGTTCGGAGATTTCGCGCCCCGCCAGCCGAATGCCGCCGGAGGTCGGATCGATCAGGCGGACGATACAGCGCGCCACCGTCGATTTGCCGGAGCCGCTTTCGCCGACGATGCCGAGGGTGCGGCCCTTGCGCAGCGTCAGCGTAACGTTCCGGGCCGCCGCGACTTCGCGGGTGCGGCCGAAGAACGAGCGCTCGCGATAGACCTTGCCGAGCTCATTGGCCTCCAGCACAACGGGCTCGTTCGATTCCGGGCGCGGTGTGCGCGGCACCAGGCTCGGCACCGCCGAGAGCAGGTTGCGGGTATATTCCATCG
>JBAVEE010000808.1:0-6056 GCA_049587575.1 Bradyrhizobium sp. | reverse complement strand
ACGCCGGATCATTGTGGTGTCGACAATCGACGCAGGCGGATTGGCCGACGCGCAGCCGACGATCCGGCGTTACTGCTCGAACGCGGCCTTCAGGCGGTTGAGCTGCGGCACCAGCGGATTGCCGATCGCGGCGCGTTCGGCCGCCGGCGCGTGGATCGAGGCATCGAGACGGCGCACCTTGGCCTGCAGGGCCATCGAACGGGCGATCAGGTCCCGCAATTGCTGGGGCAGTCTTTCGATCATCTCGTCCGAGCCCGGATCGGCGGCGGAGAGCTTGACCTTGGTCTTTTCGCGATTGGCCTGGGTCAGCGTCATTTCGCCTTCCTTCACCGCGCGATGCAGCAATAGCCACGACGCCAATTGCATCAGGCGGGTGGTCAGGCGCATGCTTTCCGTCGCGTAAGTAAGGCTGACGGAGCGGTCGAGCGCCTTGGCCTCGGAGCGTCCGGCCCCGTCGAGATAGGCGGCGGTCTCCTCGACCAGGTCCATGCCCTCCCGGAACAGGGTTCCGAATGCCGCCGAATTGGTCAGCCGTTCGCTGAATTGAACAAGCGCGGTTTCGCCTTGCGCACGGTCCGACATGGTTAACGCCCTCACGCCACTGCTTACGCTGTCGGCTTGGGAAGCCGCCGACTTATGATGAACAAATCATTGCGCGGGCGCAGGCCGGAGTCCAGCCGCAAGCAGTTTTATGGTTTCCAAGGCGATGAGGGAATCGCAGACGCGCACAAAAGAGCCGCCGTTTCCGGCGGCTTTGAAGTTGATAACAGGGAGGCGTCAAACAGAGTGGACAGGAGCCACTCGGTGTCCAATGAGGACGATGCCAGTCATAACCGGGAAAGCTTAATCCATCGTAAACGAACGATGTTTTTCACCTTTCGTTTGCCATGTCGGCCATTGGCCGAGTGGCCGGGCCGCCGGTGCCCCGGATGCTGCGCAGCGCTCTTGCGGCGCGCTGCTGATCCGGGGCCCATCACTGCAAAAACGTCAGCATAGGTCCCGGCTCTGCGGCGCAGCGTGGAGAACGCTGCACCGCGTCCGGGACACGTAACCTTTGTCACGACTTGAAAAAATTGTTGGCGGCCTCCTTCGAGGCGCGCTTCCTGGTCATGGCGATCTGCAACCGCTCGATCTCCGAGGTCATCAGCGCCACGCGCTCGGCAAGTTCCTCGACCGACAGCAGCGAAAGGTCCTGCCCGATCTCGTGGGTGATCTTCTTTCTCGGCTTGTCGTCGTCCTCGATGGCCATGGGTCCAACTCCGTGCTCAACAGACGGGGAAGCGGTTGCCAGCGCGAACGCCGCTGGCTAATCAGAATGCCTCTTTGAAACCTTTAGCGTCTGGCCAAGGACAAATCATGGAAAAACTGCCCGCGCAAATGACCGTCATCGGCATCAGCAAGCCCGGCGGTCCGGAGGTGCTGTTGCCCGAAACCCGCGCGGTGCCTGCGCCGGGACCGAACGAAATCCTGATCAAGGTCACGGCCGCCGGCGTCAACCGTCCCGACGTCGCCCAGCGATCCGGCTCCTATCCGCCGCCGCCCGGGGCCAGCGATTTGCCCGGCCTTGAAGTCGCGGGCGAAGTCGTCGCGCTCGGCGCCGGCAGCCACAAGCACAAACTCGGCGACAAGGTGATGTCGCTGGTGGCTGGCGGCGGCTACGCGCAATATTGCATCGCGCAGGATGCCCAGGCGATGGCGGTGCCGCCGGCGCTGTCGATGCTCGAGGCCGGCGCCACCCCGGAAACGCTGATGACGGTCTGGCACAACGTCTTCGAACGCGGCGCGCTGAAACCGGGCGAAACGATCCTGATCCACGGCGGCTCGTCCGGCATCGGCACCATGGCGATCCAGTTGGCCAAAGCCTTCGGCTCGAAGGTGATCGTCACCGTCGGATCGAAACAGAAGGCCGAGGCCTGCCTCAAGCTCGGCGCCGACCACGCCATCAATTACAGGACCGAAGACTTCGTGGCTGCAGCAAAGACCGCGACGTCGGGGAGCGGCCCCAATGTCATTCTCGACATGGTCGGCGGCGACTACGTCGAACGCAATTACGATGCCGCCGCGATCGACGGTCGCATCGTCCAGATCGCGCTGCTCGGCGGACCCAAGGCAACGGCCAACTTTGCCAAGCTGATGGTGAAACGGCTGCACCATACCGGCTCGACGCTGCGGCCCCGTAGTGATGCGGACAAGGCCGCCATGGTCGAGGCCATTGAGGCCAAAGTGATGCCGCTGCTGCGCGAAGGCCGCGTTAAGCCCCTGATGGACAGCACTTTCCCGCTGGCAAAGGCCGCCGACGCGCATCGGCGCATGGAGACCAGCGAACATATTGGCAAAATTGTGTTGACCCTTTAGCGATCCCCGGCCGGAAAGCCTTTGATTTCCTTCGCTTTCATGTCATTTATCCGGCAATGCCGGGCGGCGCGCCGCGCCCACAAACGATGTTGATCGCGGAGAACTGACAATTGCGTCTGATCAGGTGCCTTGCGCCCCTCGCGCTGGGCCTCATGATTTTTGCCGCCGCGCCGCCGGCGCTGGCCGTTGACGCCGTCAGCGTCCGCGGCGACGCGCCTGCGATCGACCTGACCGCGGTACTAGATCATCAGCGCAGCGACACCGACCGCATTCAGGTCTCCACCGCGCCGGGCACCGACGGCATCGTCCGCCGCATCGAGGTCCGGGCCCGCGAAGGCGGACAGAACTGGGTCGTCTTCGCGCTCGCCAACAATACCGACGACCAACTCGATCGCCTGATCGTCGCACCGCACTACCGCATCGTGTCGTCGGGGCTGTTGTGGCCCGATCTCGGATTGTCGCGCATCGCGACCATCACGCCGTCGACCGGCGACCGCCCGGAACGGCAGGAGAGCGCCACCGCCGATATCTTCCGCGTCACGCTCGATCCCGGCGCCGTCATCACCTTTGTCGCGGAGTTGCGCACCGATAAATTGCCGCAGCTCTATCTGTGGGACCCCGACGCCTACAAGGACAAGGTCAACTCGTTCACGCTGTACCAGGGCATCGTGATCGGCATCTCCGGATTGCTGGCGCTGGTGCTGACCATCCTGTTCGTGGTCAAGGGCAGCATTATGTTTCCCGCCGCCGCAGCCCTCGCATGGGCGGTGCTGGTCTATATCGGCGTCGATTTCGGCTTCTGGGGCAAGGTGCTCGACATGTCGAACAATGCCGAGCGGGTCTGGCGCGCCGGCGGCGAAGCGATCCTGGCCGCGACGTTGTTGGTGTTCCTGTTCGCCTATCTCAATCTCAGCCGCTGGCACGTGCGCTATTCCCACATCACCGTCGGCTGGCTGGCCTTTCTCGGCTCGCTGGTGGCGCTGGCCCTGTTCGATCCCGCAGTCGCCTCGGGCATCGCGCGGATGTCGCTGGTCCTGATCGCGTTCGCGGGCTTCGCCCTCATCGTCTATCTCTCGACCCACGGCTTCGACCGCGCGGTGCTGCTGATCCCGACCTGGTTCCTGCTGGTGGTCTGGGTGATCGCGGCCGGCATGGCGGTGGAGGGCAGCGTCACCAACGACATCGTCGGCCCGGCGCTGCTCGGCGGCCTGGTTCTGATCGTGATGCTGATCGGATTTACGGTGATGCAGCACGCCTTCGCCGGCGGCGGCGCCTCTACCGGCGTCGTCTCCGACGTCGAGCGCCGGGCGCTGGCGCTGACCGGCTCCGGCGACCTGATCTGGGACTGGGACGTCTCCGCCGACAAGGTCTTCACCAGCCCCGAGACCGAAAGCCTCTTGGGCCTGAAACGCGGCGCGCTGGAAGGCCCGGCCGCGAAATGGCTCGAGGTGCTGCATCCGCTCGATCAGGACCGTTTCCGCGCCGCGCTCGACAGCGTGCTCGACCAGCGCCGCGGCCGGCTGGTGCAGGATTTCCGCCTGCGCACGCCCGACGGACACTTCATGTGGTTCGCGCTGAAGGCGCGCCCCGTCGTCGGCTCCGACGGCGAGGTTTCCCGCGTGGTCGGAACACTCACCGACGTCACCGAGGCCAAGAACGCCGAGGAGCGCATGCTGCACGATAGCGTGCACGACAATCTCACCGGCCTGCCGAACCGCAAATTGTTCATCGACCGCCTTGGCGCGGTCGCCAATTTCGCCAAGACCATGCCGAACCTGCGGCCGACGCTGATGGTAATCGACCTCGACCGCTTCAAGCAGGTCAACGATTCCGTCGGCATCGCGGTCGGCGATTCGATCCTGCTGACGCTGGCGCGGCGGCTGACCCGCATCCTCAAACCGCAGGACACGCTGGCGCGGCTTGCCGGCGACCAGTTCGGCCTGATCCTGATGTCGGAGCAGGACCCGGCGCGGATCACCGCCTTCGCCGAGACCATCCGCAAGACCATCCGCGCACCGATCGCCTTCAACGACCGCGAGATCTTTCTCACCGCCTCGATCGGGCTCGCGCTCTCCGATCCGCAGACCCAGCTGTCCGACGAGATCATCAAGGACGCCGAGCTTGCGATGTACCATTCCAAGCGGATCGGCGGCGACCGCATCGACGTCTACAAGCCGGCGATGCGGGCCCGGAAGACCGACCGGCTGACGCTGGAAAGCGAATTGCGCCGCGCCATCGAGCGCCAGGAAATCACCATCCTTTACCAGCCGATCGTGCGGCTGGAGGATCGCTCGATCGCCGGCTTCGAGGCCCTGGCGCGCTGGGACCATCCCAAGCTCGGGCGCATGTCGCCGGTGGAATTCATCTCCATCGCCGAGGAAATCGGCCTGATCGTCGATCTCGGCATGTTCGTTCTCGACCAGACCGCCAGGCAGCTCGCCATCTGGCAACGCGCGATGCGCTCGCGCTAGCCGATCTTCGCCAGCGTCAACGTCTCCTCGCGGCAATTGCTGCGGCACGATTTGATCCACGACATCCGCACCGTGCTGTCCCGCTCCTCGGTGGCGCGCGGCACGCTCAAGCTCGAATTGACCGAATCGCTGGTGATGGAGAATCCGGAACACGCCGCCCAGATGCTGACGCGGATTCGCGAGCTCGGCACCGGGCTGTCGCTCGACGATTTCGGCACCGGCCATTCCTCGCTGGCCTATCTGCAGCGCTTTCCGTTCGACACCATCAAGATCGACCAGTCATTCGTGCGCACCACCAGCCGCGGCACAAGGCCGGTGATCCTGAAATCGATCATCGCTCTCGCCCACGACCTCGGCATGGACGTCGTCGCCGAGGGCGCCGAGACCGATTCCGACGCGGTCGAACTCTACCAGCTGGGCTGCGAATACGCGCAGGGCTTTGCGTTCGGCGAGCCGATGGACGCCGACGCCGCGATGCGGCTGTTGACCGAAGAGCGGCTCGAGGCGGCGAGCTAGGAAGCCGCTATCGTTCTTCCCGCGAGGCCGGAGCAGGCCGTGCGCCGCGGCCGAGCCTTGATCAGCTGCGGCGCCCCGCGGCGGACGCCATCCATCCGCTCTGCCCCGGCGCGAGCACGACGACGGTCGCGCCTTGCTTCACCCGGTCGAACAGATCGATGACATCCTCGTTGGTCATGCGGATGCAGCCGGACGATATGGCCTGCCCGATATATTCTGGCTGGTTGGTGCCGTGGATACGATACAGGGTGTCCTTGTTGCCCTGGTAAAGATACAGCGCCCGCGCGCCCAGCGGATTGGCCGGCCCTCCTGCAATGCGCGGCGGGTAGGGGCCGAGACGCGCCTGGATATCCGGGGTCGGGACCCAATCGGGCCATTCAGCCATCCGGCCAACCGTAGCGACGCCGGAGAAGGCCATCGCCTCCCCGCCCACGGCCACGCCGTAGCGGATCGCCTTGCCTCCGGGCAGGACGTAGTAAAGATACCGCGCATCGGTATCGACCAGGATCGACCCCGGCCGCTCCTTGTCCGGATAGTCGACAATATGCCGGCGATATTGCTCCGGAATGCTCGCCTGCGCGTAAGGCGCATTGGCCAGCAACTGCCGGTCCCGTGGCGTCAGGCTCGCATCCGACGACGGCGCGAGCGTCGCCTGCATGCAGCCGCCGAGTGCAAACCCGAGCAGCCCCACGAGTACCAACGCAAGCCTGGAAC
>JBAVEE010000807.1:0-1899 GCA_049587575.1 Bradyrhizobium sp. | reverse complement strand
CATCTTGGCTGGGCGCTGCAGATCGCAGCCCAATACAGCCGGACGCCGGCGACGACCCTCAAGAGCTGGCGCGAGAGGATCCTGACGTCGGACAGTCCGCATCTCGTGCATCGATCCCTGCAGGATGCTTTTGACGACTTCGCATGGAGCGCTGCTGCATGACTTCTGCCGCAGAACACCGCCGGCCCGTGCCTTCCGAAGCCGAGGCCATCCTCAACGCGCTGCCCAATCCCGTGCTGCTGGTTGCGCCCGACGGCAGGATCGTCGATGCGAACATGGCGGCCGAATCGTTTTTCGATATCTCCACTCAATTCCTGCAACGCCAGTCGCTGAAGGAATTGGTGCCTTTCGGCAGCCCGCTGCTGGCGCTGATCGACCAGGTGCGCTCAAGCGGCTCGCCGGTCAACGAGTACAAGGTTGACCTCGGTACGCCGCGGATGGGTGGCGATCGTCAGGTCGATCTTCACGTCGCTCCCCTTACCGAGAGGCCTGGACATATCGTCGTGATGCTGCAGGAGCGCACCATCGCCGACAAGATGGACCGGCAACTGACGCATCGTAGCGCAGCGCGTTCGGTGATCGCGCTGGCCGCGATGCTGGCGCACGAAATCAAGAACCCGTTGTCCGGCATCCGCGGCGCGGCACAGTTGCTTGAGCAGGCAGCTTCGTCCGAGGATCGCATGCTGACGCGGCTGATCTGCGACGAGGCGGACCGCATCGTCACGCTGGTCGATCGCATGGAAGTGTTCGGGGATGACCGGCCGGTGGCGCGCGGACCGGTCAACATCCATTCGGTGCTGGATCACGTCAAGCGGCTCGCCCAATCGGGCTTCGCGCGCAACATCCGGTTCGTCGAGGATTACGATCCGTCGCTGCCGCCGGTGCTCGCCAATCAGGACCAGTTGATCCAGGTATTTTTAAATCTGGTGAAGAACGCCGCCGAAGCCGTCGCCGATCTCGGCAGCGACGCGGAGATTCAACTCACCACCGCCTTCCGTCCGGGCGTACGCCTGTCGGTGCCCGGGAAGAAATCGCGGGTATCGTTGCCGCTGGAATTTTGCGTCAAGGACAACGGTCCCGGTGTGCCGGAGGACCTGCTGCCCAACCTGTTCGACCCCTTCGTCACGACCAAGCCGACGGGCAGCGGGCTCGGCCTGGCGCTGGTGGCCAAGATCGTCGGCGATCACGGCGGCATCGTTGAATGCGAGTCCCAGCCGAGAAAAACCATCTTCCGAGTACTGCTGCCGATGTTCAATACCGCAAAACACTTCGATCAAGGTGACCGCGATGACGTTTCGGGGACGTCGTTGCATGCCTCGCAGAACTCAAGATGAGGAATAACGATGCCCGCAGGTAGTATACTTGTAGCTGACGACGACACAGCCATCCGCACCGTTCTAAATCAGGCGCTTTCGCGCGCCGGATACGAAGTGCGACTGACGGGAAACGCGGCGACGTTGTGGCGCTGGGTGAGCCAGGGCGAGGGAGATCTGGTCATCACCGACGTGGTGATGCCTGACGAGAACGCTTTCGATCTGTTGCCGCGGATCAAGAAGATGCGGCCGAATCTTCCCGTGATCGTGATGAGCGCGCAGAACACCTTCATGACGGCGATCCGCGCCTCCGAGCGCGGTGCGTACGAATATCTGCCGAAGCCGTTCGATCTGAAGGAATTGATCGCGATTGTCGGCCGCGCGCTGGCAGAGCCGAAGGAGCGGGTAGCGAGCCACGCCGACGACTCCGAATTCGACTCCATACCGCTGGTCGGTCGTTCGCCCGCGATGCAGGAAATCTACCGGGTGCTGGCGCGGCTGATGCAAACCGACCTCACGGTGATGATCTCCGGCGAGTCCGGGACCGGCAAGGAGCTGGTGGCGCGCGCGCTGCACGATTACGGCA
>JBAVEE010000806.1:0-2010 GCA_049587575.1 Bradyrhizobium sp. | reverse complement strand
CCAAAACATCAGCCGTACTTGCCGTGGCAGTGCTTGTACTTCTTGCCGCTGCCGCAGGGGCAATCCTCGTTGCGGCCGACCTTGCCCCAGCTTGCGGGATTTTTCGGGTCGCGATCGGCGGCAGCGGTCTCCGGCACCAGCGAGGCATTGGCGAACGCCATCTCGTCCTCGCCGGTATTCGGATCGAGCTTGTGCACTTCCATCGGCGGCAACGCCGGCTGCTGATCTTCCGGCGGCACGATCTCAACGCGCATCAGTTGCGCCGTCACCGCCTCGCGCAGATGCGCGGCCATCGCCTCATACAGGCTGAAGGCTTCCGACTTGTATTCCTGCAGCGGATCGCGCTGGCCGTAGCCGCGCAAGCCGATCACCTGGCGCAGATGATCGAGCATCACCAGATGCTCGCGCCAGAGATGATCGAGCGTCTGCAGCAGGATGGTCTTCTCGACATAGCGCATCACCTCGGGGCCCCATTGCGCCACCTTGGCCGCCATGTGCTCGTCGACCCGCTGCTCGATGCGCGTCAACAATTCCTCGTCGGCGATGCCTTCTTCCTTGGCCCATTCATCGACCGGCAACTCGATACCGAGCACCCGCGTCAGCTCTTCCTTCAGGCCGGCGACATCCCACTGCTCGGCATAGGCGTGTTCGGGAACGTGCTTGGCGACAATGTCGTCGATGAAGTCGTGGCGCATGCCCATGACGGTCTCGGCGACGCTTTCGTCCTTCATCAGTTCGACGCGCTGGTCGAAGATCACCTTGCGCTGGTCGTTCTGGACGTTGTCGAATTTCAGCAGATTCTTGCGGATGTCGAAATTGCGGGCCTCGACCTTCTGCTGGGCCTTTTCCAGCGCCTTGTTGATCCAGGGATGGATGATGGCCTCGCCTTCCTTGAGGCCGAGCCGCGTCAACATGCTGTCGAGCCGGTCGGATCCGAAAATCCGCATCAGATCGTCTTCCAGCGACAGGAAGAATTTCGAGCGGCCGGGATCGCCCTGGCGTCCGGACCGGCCGCGAAGCTGGTTGTCGATGCGCCGCGATTCATGGCGCTCGGATCCGATGATGTAGAGCCCGCCCGGCTTGGTCACGGTTTTGGCCGGCTTCGAGCCCTTGGCCGGTTCGATCTCGACGATCTCTTCGGCTTTCAGCACGATCTCGCGGAAGCGTTCGACATCGGCCTTGATGCGCTCGATCTTCGCCGCCCGCTCGGCCTCGTCGGCGATCTCCGCGGCCTCGTGCTGGATGCGCATTTCCAGCGAGCCGCCGAGCTTGATGTCGGTACCGCGGCCGGCCATGTTGGTCGCGATCGTGATCGCGCCGGGCACGCCGGCTTCCGCGACGATATAGGCCTCCTGTTCGTGGAAGCGCGCGTTGAGCACCGCAAACAGCTTGGCCGGCTTGCCCGCGCGGGCCGCGGCATAGAGCTTTTCCATCGCCTTTTCGTTGCCGAAATCGATCTGCTTATAGCCGTGCTTCTTGAGATATTCGGCCAGCACCTCGGATTTCTCGATCGAGGCGGTGCCGACCAGCACCGGCTGCAGCCGCGCATTGGCGCGCTCGACCTCGGCCATGATCGCCGCGTGCTTCTCGTCCTGGGTGCGATAGACCTCATCGTCCTCGTCGAGGCGCGCCACCGGGACGTTGGTCGGGATTTCCACGACCTCGAGCTTGTAGATGTCGAACAGTTCGTCGGCTTCGGTCAGCGCCGTGCCGGTCATGCCGGCGAGCTTCTCGTACATCCGGAAATAGTTCTGGAACGTGATCGAGGCCAGCGTCTGGTTTTCCGGCTGAACCTGCACGTGTTCCTTGGCTTCCAGCGCCTGATGCAGTCCTTCGGAATAGCGGCGGCCCTGCATCATGCGACCGGTGAATTCGTCGATGATGATGACCTCGTCATCGCGGACGATGTAGTCCTTGTCGCGGGTGAACAGCGAGTGGGCGCGCAGCGCCTGGTTGATGTGGTGAACGACCGAAACGTTCTCGACGTCGTAGAGGGAATCGCCCTTGAGC
>JBAVEE010000805.1:0-5233 GCA_049587575.1 Bradyrhizobium sp. | reverse complement strand
CGAGGCGATCGAGGGGCCGAGAATATGGAACACGGCAAAGGTGATCTGCCCGGACTTCGCGGCATCGAGAAAGCCGATGTCGCGTAGCGAGGCCAATGCCGGCGACAACAGGCCGGCGCGGACGTCGATCACGGTGACCGAGGGACTGGCCGAATTCAGCGTATCGAAGATCTTCATCTGGTCCGACGTCGTCGTCATGTCGACGATCTCGGTGATGTCGGGGTGGAAGCGCTTCAGCGTGCCGCGCGGGGATTCGGTGTCGAAGGCGCGGGTGGGCACGTTGTTGGCGCTGAAATAATCCAGCAGGGTTCGCGAGACCGTCGTCTTGCCGACCCCGCCTTTGTCAGCGCCTACCACAATCACTACTGGCTTCGCCATGAGCTTCCCTTATGCGCCATTCCCGATTGGGGCGTCGTCCCGGAACAAACCAGGACGCCATTCCCGGACTGCCGGTATCGGCCCCTCGATCATGCCCCGTTCCCCGGCCGGCTGGGCGCCCCTCGCGCGACCGGAACTCCCCCGCCTGCTTTGGGCGCGAACATGGCAGAAACAAGGGAGAATTCAATTCATTAGAGGGCCGGTCAGGGTTAATCGTACCGGCGTCGTTAATCTGCGGAGGGGTCCGGGAGCCCGCGGCGAGTTCATTTTTCCACCCTCCCGCCGGGAGGGCACCCCGCGTTACCGAATTTGCCGGTTTGTCCCCGTCAGTGCGGGCCCCACGGGCCGGCGGCGTTGCCCCAAGGACCGGCTGAAGGACCGGCTGAAGTGCCGCGCGATGCGTCGGCCGGATCCGCGGCATCGCTCCATGGCCCCTTCGGCAATGGCGGCGGAACCTGGCCGGTGGAGGGCTGTGGCTGATCGTCCGTCGGATCCGACGGCAGCGCCAGCGGTCCGGGATCGTGCCCGCCGGCATATTTGACCAGCGCCTGGACGCGCGATTCCACGGAAGGGTGGGTCGCAAACAGATCGGCAAAGCCCTCGCGCGGATTGTCGACGCATAATTCCATCACCGCCGAGGTCGCACCGGGCAGCTCGCCGCGGTTCTCGATCTTGCGGAGTGCCGAGATCATGGCGTCCGGATTCTTTGTCAGCTCGACGGAGCCGGCGTCGGCCAGCAGTTCGCGCGACCGCGACAGCGCCAGGCGCACCAGCTGCGACAACAGCCAGGCCAGCCCGATCAGGGCGACCGCGACGATGATGACAATGACGGCGCCGCCGCCGGAACCCTTTCGGTTGTTGTCCGAAGACGAGGAAGAGGACGACGATGAAGACGACCAGGAGCCGCCGCCATAGCCGCCATAGCCGCCATAGTAGCCGAAATTGGTAAAACTCCGAAAGAACAGCTCGGCGAAGAAGCCGACCACGCCGGCAATGATCACCGCGATCACCATCATCTGCACGTCGCCGTTGCGGATATGGGTGAGCTCGTGGCCCAGCACCGCCTCGATCTCCTGATCGCTGAGCGCGTTCAGGAGGCCGGTGGTGACGGTGACGGCATATTGATTCCGGTTGAGCCCGGTGGCGTAGGCGTTCAGCGCGCCGCTTTCGATGATCTTCAGTTTCGGCATCGGGATGCCGCGCGAGATGCAGAGGTTTTCCAGCAGATTGTAGAGCCGGGGCTGCTGCTGCCGCGTCACGTCCTCGCCGCCGGTTACGGCGTCGACGATCGATTGATGGAAGAAATAGGCGATCACGATCCACAGTACGGCGGCCCCGGTCGCGTAGGGAAGCGCCCTGATCAGGTCGTTGGCCGCCGCCGCCAGATAGTAGTCGGCCGGCGCACCGCTGTTGATCATCACTTCCGCGATCAGCGCGCCGGCATAGACCATGACATAGACCAGCGCGAACAGCCCGGCGAGCAACAGCATCGAACGAAATCTGTTCGATGCGATATGCGTGTAGAGACCGTACGCGGCCATGATGCGTCCTAGCTGCGCCCTATGCGGTAGTCATTGCGAGGAGCACTTGCGACGCAACAATCCAGCTTTGCTTGAACAATGGATTGCTTCGCTTCGCTCGCAATGACGGCAACGTGGAATGATCCTTGCCGATCCGGCTCAGAATTTCACCTGCGGCGCCGCCTCGACTTCGGTCCTGGAGGTGCCGAGATCGAAGAAGTCCTTGCGGGTGAAGCCGAACATGCCGGCGAACAGCGCCGCAGGCATCTGCTGGATGCCGGTGTTGTACTCCTGAACCGCGTTGTTGAAGAAGCGGCGGCTGGCGGCGATCTTGTTCTCGAGATCGGACAATTCGCTCGCCAGTTGCTGGAAGTTGGCGTTGGCCTTGAGGTCCGGATAGGCCTCCGACAGCGCGATCAGCCGGCCCAGCGCGCCGCTGAGCTGGTTTTCCGCGGCCGATACCTGCGCCGGTCCCTGCGCCGACATCGCGGAGCTGCGCGCCTTGATGACGTCGTCGAGCGTGCCGCGCTCGTGCGCGGCATAGCCCTTCACGGTCTCGACCAGGTTCGGGATCAGGTCGTGGCGCTGCTTGAGCTGGACGTCGATGTCGGCGAAGGCCTGGCCGACGCGCTGGCTGAGCGCGACCAGCCGGTTATACGCGCCGAGCGCGAAAAGAACGAGGATGACAAGGACGCCGATAACGATCCAGCCGGTCGACATGGCAATAAGCTCCTGATGGGACGACGAAGGCGGGCACCGTAGACCAAAACCAGCCCGCGCGGCAGCCCGCCGCGACCTGGGCTCCTGCTTGGTCGGCCCCAAGGCGGGATAAGTTCAAGAGAGGTCGTGTCCCGGACGCAGCGCAGCGCCTGCCACGGGGCCTCTACAAGAAATCGTGAAAACAACCCCATGCAAAGTAGAATGCAGTGTTTCAGATCGTGTAACCACGCCGCGGAAGAATATGGGCGCGGACGGTGTGCTGAGCTGCATCCGCGAACCGAAGTCCTATCCGCGGCTAGAGCCTTTTCCGTTTCGATTGAATCGAAACGGGGCTCTAGATTCTTGATTTGACGCGTTTTCTTGACACGAACCGGTCTCCACTTCGCTTGAAAACGCTCTAATCGTCCCCCATCGCCGCATCACCCCAGCGCCAGCGCCGGGCGCGCGCATAGTTCGCTTTGTCGCGGTGCGGTAGTTTTGCGATTCTGAGACCGGCGGCGGTGCAGAGTTTCGCAGTCACCTCGACCTTGCTGACGACGGGCTGCGCCAGCACGCGGGCAAAGCGCCGCGCCGCCGGCGTGCGGGTCAGCGCGACATAGCTGAATTTTTCATCTTCAAAGGGAAGCTCGGCGCCCTTGATCTGCATGTGCGCGCGCAGCCGCGGCAGGCGCTGGGTGAAATGACACCAGTCGGGGGCTTGAAGCGGACACGCGCCGTCGTGCGGGCAGGGGGCAGCGACATGGGCGCCGGAGGCGATCAGTTGCTCGCGCAGCGCGATCACCCGCGCAGAGCCGGCCGGCGTGCCGGGTTCGACGATCAGCAGGGTGTCGCGCGCTTTTGCCCACAATTGTTCGGCGAGCGCGCTTCGCTCCGCCTCGCCGATTTCCCCGATCATGTAGCTGGCCACCACGAGACCGGCCGGCGCGGCATCGGCCAGGGCGGCGGCGCGGGCTTCGCCCCGATGGTAGATCATCCCCTTGAGCCGCGTGCTGCCGCGGCAAAGCTCCAGCGCCAGCGCGCGCAAGGCGGAATTGGCGTCCAGCAACGCAAAGCTTCGCAGCGAGGCAAAGCTTTCGGCTGCAGCCCAGCTCGCCGTGCCCGGCCCGGCGCCGACATCGAGCAGGCTGGCCGGCGCGAAGTCCGGCCGCAGCTCGCAAAGCGCGTTGAGGCTTGCGGTCACCGCGGCATAGGTCGCGGGCATCCGCGCCAGCGCGTAGGCCAGCGCATCGGCCTCGGAGGCGATCGCGCCGGAGTTGCCGCCGTCGCGGTAGGTCCGTGAGATCAGCGCCGCGCGTTCGGCGGCGTCGTTCCGCGACAGGCCTTGCAGTTTGGCGTCGAGCGCGGCTCTCAGTTCGGCGGGAAGATCGGGCGGGGTCATCGGACGTCGTCATCCTGAGGTGCGAGCGCCGGCGAGCCTCGAAGGATGACGATCGCGGTCGTGGCCCATGGTGTCATTCCGGGATGGTCCGAAGGACCAGACCCGGAATCTCGGGATTCTCCGATGTGCAATTGCACATCGTAGCTCGATGCTTCGCATCGCCCCGGAATGACGATTAAAAAATCAAGCCACGTGCTGGTCGAGAATCTTCACTGCTTCGTCGAGTGCGACCGACACCAGTTGCGACACGCCGCGGTCGGCCATGGTGACGCCGAACAGGCGGTTCATCCGCGCCATCGTGATCGGATTGTGGGTAATGATGATGAAGCGCGTCTCGGTGGTCGAGGTCATCTCGTGCAGCAGGTTGCAGAACCGCTCGACATTGTGGTCGTCGAGCGGCGCGTCGACTTCGTCCAGCACGCAGATCGGCGACGGGTTGGTGAGGAACACCGCGAAGATCAGGGCGAGCGCGGTCAGCGCCTGCTCGCCGCCGGACAGCAGCGACAGCGTCTGCGGCTTCTTGCCGGGCGGCTTGGCGATGATTTCCAGCCCGGCCTCGAGCGGATCGTCGCTCTCGATCAAATGCAGCGCGGCCTCGCCGCCGCCGAACAATTCGACGAACATCCGCTTGAAGTGACCGTTGACGGTTTCAAATGAGGTCAATAGCCGCTCGCGGGCCTCGCGGTTGAGACTCTGGATGCCCTGGCGCAACCGCTTGATGGCCTCCACCAGGTCATCGCGTTCCGTGGTCAGCGAGGTGTGCTGGACTTCGACCTCGCGCAGTTCTTCCTCGGCGCGCAGATTGACCGCGCCGAGCCGTTCGCGGTCGCGGCGCAGCTTTTCGAGATTTTCCTCGATCTCGGCAAGCGGCGGCAATTCCGCGCCCGCTTCGATCTCGGCGAGGCCGGCGGCCGCATGCGGTTCGACTTCCAGCATGTCGTGGATTTCGCGCTCGATGTCGATCAGGCGGCGTTTGGCGCCATCCATCCGCTCTTCGGCACGGGCGCAGGCCTCGCGCGCGCTTGACAGCGCCTCCAGCGAAATCTTGGCGGCGCGGTCGGTTTCCGCCATCGCGCTCTCGGCGGAGGCCAGGGCGTCCGCGGCGACGCGGCGGGCGTTTTCGGCCGATTCGATTTCGCTGATCAGCGCGCGGCGTTTCTCCGCAAATACCGCCGGCGCATTCTCGAGCTCGGCGCGCTCGGCCTTGACCTCGGTAACGCGGGCTTCGATGGTTTCG
>JBAVEE010000804.1:0-2857 GCA_049587575.1 Bradyrhizobium sp. | reverse complement strand
CCATTGGTACGCCCGTCCGGTGACACTTACGCTTTCTGTCGGCTCAATCGACGGCGAAGGAGCCAAGGCGATGTCCGAGATGGCCAGTCAGCTCGTTTCGGACGGCGCGTCGGTACGGCTAAAGGTGATCGACACCGGCACGGCGCTTGAGTCAGCCAAGCAGTTTGCCGCCGGCAACGTTGATCTCGCCGTCGTCCGCGGCGATGTCGGCGATCTGTCGAAGGCTCAGGCTATCGTCGTTCTCACCCATGCGACTGTGCTCATCATCGCGCCGCCAGGCTCGTCGATCGACAGCATCGACAAGCTCAAGGGCCACACGGTGGGCGTGCTCGGAGGAGAGGCAAACGCCAAGGTCGTTGACTTGCTGGATAAGGCATATGACCTTACTCGCGGCAAGGTGATCTTCAAGAACCTCACCTTGCAGGATGCCCGACAGGCCATTCAATCGAAGCAGATCAGCGCCCTGCTGGTCGTGATCCCTTTGACCGAGAAATATTTGTCGCTGGTAAAGGGCTTTTTTCAGCAAGGCCCGAAAGCGCTGCCGGTCCTGATCCCGATCGATTCGGCAGGCGCCATTGCCAGCGCCAATCGCGCCTATGAAAGTTTCGACGTACCCAAGGGCACTCTTCGCGGATCGCCTCCGGTGCCTGAAGACGATGTGACGACCTTGAGGACGTCGCTCTATCTGGTCGCGAGCAAGAAGCTCACTACGGATATGGGCACCAACCTCACCCAGACCATCATGAAAGCCCGCAGGGAACTTCTGCCCGAGCAGCCCATCTTCGCGCAGATTACAGCCCCAAGCACGGACGCCGATGCCTACCTCCCCGTCCATCCGGGAGCGTTGGCCGTCTACAACGGCACGCAGCAGAGCTTCATGGATGAATATGGCAACTACGTCTATCTTGGTCCCATGCTGCTGGGAGGCATCGCCTCGGTCCTCGCGGCGGCCTGGAAGTTTTTAGGCATCGGGCAGCCCGAAGTAAGGGAAGGCCCTCTGGATTCCCTTTATGCGCTGGCGCGGCGTATCCGTGGTGTCAATAGAGAGACCGAACTGTCAGACATCGAGGAAGAAATCGACAACATTCTCAAGGCCGAGCGTCGTAAGGCCGAAGGTGGGGATGAGAATGCGGTCGACGCCTCCACATTGAACGTGGTTGCCCACCGGTTGGAGAACCTGATCCATGACCGCCGGACAATTCTTGCGACAAGACCCCCGGTCGCTTCCGTGGCGTAGGCAAAAGAGCGTCGAGCGCAGGAACCGGTAGACACTTAGTAGGCTACGTTCAGCCTGACTTGCGTCTTTATATTATAGACCGGGTAGTCCTTGATGATGGGCACACCTAGTTCGAATGAGAGCGCTGCGTTGTCTGACAGTCTACGGCCGATTCTGGCGTCGAACGGAAGGAAAAGCCGGCCGGTCTGCCCGGTGATTGGATCTCCCAGATTTACCCGGATGTCGGGGTTCGGATAGAAGGTAAGGAACCATCGATCCGGAAGGCCCAGGTTGAAGGTCGGCGCAAATTGTAGGTTGCTGATATTTCTCCTGGTCGGATCGCCGGCAACGCTGCCGTCATATCGAACGATCGGCTCGAAATAGCTGGATGAATTGATCTCGAGCAACGCGTAGCGCGCGCCGACAATGGGCATCATTTGCCATTTTCCCGAGCCGAAAGTGTCTCCGCCCGTGGGCGCGATAAGGCGGGCGCCAAAGCCGACCGCGAAGCGCTGGCTCAGATTATGGATGATGGCGGCCTGAACGTCGGCATCGCCCCCGCCATACAGGTAATTGCCGTCGGGATTGCTGGACGAGAAAGCATTCTTGGCCAGCAAAGGCAGATCCGTGCGCGTCGCCAGGGTCCACGCCGGCGCCAGGTAGAACGCGTGGTCGTAACGCAGATTGAGCGTCTCCGTCGTCCTCTCGGCAATGGTTCCCTTCGTCGGGCCGCTTCCAGGCGCGGTCCGGTAATAGGTCATCATCTGAAACAAATTCGCAGGAGGCCTGAAAAAGTCTTCGCCCGCGTTTCCTGGATCAGGAGAGGCCGCTACCTGCGAGGCAGCAACGGTTGGTCGCAGGACCATCACAACGAGAAGGCAAGCACCGAACAGGGCGCGGGCAACCATGACGGTGGTGTCGCAACCTTCCTGGCGAGCAGCCTTCACGAGTGATGCTTCGTAGCTATTCACATTTTGGCTCCTGCGCATCTCGTCGCCATTCACAACTTCTCGTAATGTGGCCGGCTACCTCATGAACCCGCGACGCAGTGGCGGCAGTAGGGGGACTTTGGCGGGATTTGCGTGACGAAGTGTAATTGGTGGATGGCAGTTTCAACGTCTGATCGAGACCGTCGGTGATGGAGGCCGTTCTTTCCTCAACTCCGGACATGTCGCCGCGCCGCAATAACTGACGCTATGTGCCACGTGGCGTTCTTCGATGGTGGAGAGTAGCGTTCGCGTCACCTGCTCCCAAACGGGAAGATTTTTTTCCAATCGTTTTTCATGTCGACAACGGTCCAACCCTCCACCTGCGCGGCGTCCAGTGCCTTGTCGAGTTTGCCCACCGAGGACTTGCGATCGTAAGCCCATTCCCGTTCGGGGTCGGTATGGTGCACAATGAGGGCGAAGCGGGCGCCGCTTCCTCCTCTTGCCCATTCGAGCATCTGCAGGTCGCCGTCGGAGTTGCCGAAAGCCGCAATCGGGCGACGGCCTATATGCGAGTGGATGCCAACCGGCTTGCCCAGACCGTCGTCAATGAAATCGACCTCGGGCAGACGCATCAGCACTGGCGTGGTATCCCGCAACTCGAACTTCACCTTACCGCTGCTGCCAACGACCTGCTCGGGCGGAATGCCATACA
>JBAVEE010000803.1:0-1711 GCA_049587575.1 Bradyrhizobium sp. | reverse complement strand
ACTATATTGCGCGGCAATAATCAACCACTGTTCTTCGGCTGCAAGAGCTTCTAATTTGATGGCATCGTTCCGTCACGGCCGCCGACGCCTCGTCTTGTTCAGGGAAAGTTGATGTCGATCATGAGCGACATGGCGAATGATCTGGCGAAGCGTCAGTCCATCATCGACGCCTGCCTGCGGATGAACCGGCTGGGCATCAATCAGGGCACCTCGGGAAATATCAGCCTGCGTCATGAGGACGGGATGCTGATCACGCCGACAAGCACGCCCTATGAAGCGATGCAGCCCGAGCAGATCGTCTTCATGAAGCTGGACGGCGCGTTCGACGCCAAACAACGCCCCTCAAGCGAATGGCGCTTTCACCGCGATATCTTCAAGGCCCGCCCCGAAGTGAACGCGGTGGTCCATGCCCATCCGCCCTATTCGACGATGCTGGCGATCATGGGCCTTCAGATTCCGCCGATCCACTACATGATCGCATGTGCCGGCGGCGATACCATCCGGTGCGCGCCCTACGCCACGTTCGGAACACAGCAATTGTCTCAGCATGCGGTGACCGCCCTGCAGGACAGGTCCGCCTGTCTGCTGGCGCATCACGGCATGATTGCGATCGGGCCATCGCTTGCAAGAGCGATGTGGCTTGCGGTCGAAGTCGAAACACTGGCGCGGCAATACCACGGCTGCCTTCAGATCGGCACGCCGCCGCTGCTGTCAAAGGCCGAGATCGAAAATGTCCGCGCCCGAATAGCCGGCTATGGGCCCCCCGAAGAATGAGCCGATCGACCTTCGGCCGAACGAACCGGGCGGCTTTGCCTATTTGCCCTTCCACTGCGGCGTGCGCTTGTTGAGGAAGGCATCCATGCCCTCGCGGAAATCCTCGCTCATATAGGCGCGCAGGACCAGATCGCGGCCCTCCTCGCGCGACAGCGTGCGGCGAATACGAAGCACCGCTTCCTTGGCGGTTTCCATCGTGATCGGCGCGTGGCCGGCCACCAGCGCCGCGGTCTCGCTGGCGCGGCGCTGCAGCGTTTCGACGTCAGGCACGATCTCGTTGAGCAGACCGAGCGCCAGCGCCTCCGGCGCCTCGACCAGCCGCGCCGTGAAAATCAGGTCCTTGGTCCGCGCCGGCCCCACCAGCGCGACGACCCTGGAGATATTGGACATCGACAGGCAGTTGCCGAGCGTGCGCGCAATCGGAAAGCCGATCCGCGTCGTCGCGGTGCCGATCCGCATGTCGCAACAGGCCGCAATCCCCGCGCCGCCGCCGGTGCAGGCGCCGGCGATGGCCGCAATCGTCGGCACCCGGACCTTTTCCAGCGCGCCCAGCACGCGATCGATCCGCTCCTCATATTCGAGCGCATCCTCCGCGGTCTTGAAAGCGCGGAATTGCGAGATGTCGGTGCCGGAGGCGAACGCCTTGTCGCCGGTGCCGGTAAGGATCATCGCCTTGATCGAACGGTCGGCGTTGACGGTCTCGCAGATCGCCGCCATCTGCTCATACATCGCAAAGGTCAGGGCATTGCGCGCCTGCGGACGGTTGAAGGTCAGCCGGGCGATGCCGCCATCGACGGTGTAGATCAGGTCTTCAGTCGCTGGTGCCGGGGCGTTCATTGCACGCTCTTTCTGTTCTTGTGACGTTCAGTGCTTGTTCGTTCGGTTCCTGGGACATCACGAAGCCCGCGCCGAAGCGCGCGCTTCGAAGATTGCACAC
>JBAVEE010000802.1:0-3315 GCA_049587575.1 Bradyrhizobium sp. | reverse complement strand
CTCGACGATGGCATCGACCGGACAGGCTTCCTGGCACAGGCCGCAATAGATGCATTTCACCATGTCGATGTCGTAGCGCACGGTGCGCCGGGTGCCGTCGTTGCGGCGCGGTCCAGCCTCAATAGTGATCGCCTGCGCCGGGCAGATCGCCTCGCACAGCTTGCAGGCGATGCAGCGCTCCTCGCCGTTCGGATAGCGGCGCAGCGCGTGTTCGCCGCGGAAGCGCGGCGAGATCGGCCCCTTCTCGAACGGATAGTTCAGCGTCGGCTTCGGCTTGAAGAAATAGCGCATCGCGAGAACGAACGCCGACACGAATTCCGACAGCAGCAGAGAGCGGGCTGTGGCGTTGATATTGACACTCATAGCGACCTCATTGCGGAGCGATCCCCGCGAAATGCAGCACGCTGGCGACGACAACCACCATCGCCAGCGACAGCGGCAGGAACACCTTCCAGCCGAGCCGCATCAACTGATCGTAGCGGTAGCGCGGCACGATCGCCTTCGCCATCGCAAACATGAAGAACATGAAAAATACCTTGAGCGTGAACCAGATCACGCCGGGCACCCAGGTGAACGGCGGCAATGCGACCGGCGGCAGCCAGCCGCCCAGGAACAGGATCGTGGCCATCGCGCACATCGTGGTGATCGCGACGTACTCGCCGAGCATGAACAGGAGATACGGCGTCGAGCCGTATTCGACCATGAAGCCAGCGACCAGTTCGGATTCGGCTTCCACCAGATCGAACGGCGGGCGGTTGGTTTCGGCCAGCGCCGAGACATAGAAGACCACGAACATCGGAAACAGCGGCAGCCAGTACCAGTTCAGGAACGTCGCCCAGGGCAATCCGATCAGGCTGCCGAGGCCGCGCGTGTTCTGAGCCTCGACCACGCTCGACAGATTGAGCGAGCCCGCGCAAAGCAGGACGGTGATGATCACGAACCCGATCGAGACTTCGTAGCTGACCATCTGCGCGGCCGAGCGAAGCGCTGCGAGGAACGGATATTTCGAATTCGACGACCAGCCGGCCATGATGATGCCGTAGATCGACAGCGACGAAATCGCGAAGATATAGAGTACGCCGACATTGATGTCCGAGATCACCCAGCCGAGATTCATCGGGATCACGGCCCACGCGGCGAGCGCGAGCACGCAGCTCACCAGGGGTGCCAACAGGAATACTCCCTTGTTGGCGCCGGAGGGAATGATCGGTTCCTTCAGCACGAATTTCAAGAGATCGGCGAAGGACTGGAACAGGCCCCAGGGTCCGACGACGTTGGGACCGCGCCTGATCTGCACTGCCGCCCAGATCTTGCGGTCGGCGAGCAGGATGTAGGCGATCGCGATCAGCAGCACCACGAGCAGCAACAGGCTCTCGGCAACCATGATGATCAGCGGCCACAATGTACTGGTCCAGAATTCGGCCATCAGTTCACTCCGCTGCCGTCAGCATCTTGCCGGAGGCCAGGCGGGAACATTCCGCCATGACCGCAGACGCCCGCGCGATCGGGTTGGTCAGGTAAAAATCGTCGACGGAAGCCTTGAACGCCGCCTTCTCCACATTGCCACCCTTGCCGCCAAGCGCCTTGATGTCGGCGGCGCTGCCCGCTTCGATCTGGTCGAGCCGCATCAGATGCGGCGCAGCCTTGAAGATCGCCTGCCGCAGCGCCGGAAGCGAATCGTATGGCAGCCTTTTGCCGAGAACCTCCGACAGCGCCCGGATAATCGCCCAGTCCTCACGCGCCTCGCCCGGAGGAAATCCTGCGCGGTTGGCCATCTGCACCCGGCCCTCGGTGTTGACGAAAATGCCGGACTTTTCGGTATAGGCCGCACCCGGCAGGATAACGTCGGCACGGTGCGCGCCGCGATCGCCATGGGTGCCGATGTAGACCACGAAGGTGCCGTCCGGCACCTTGACCTCATCGGCGCCGAGCAGGAATAAAACGTCAAGCGTTCCGAACGTCGTCATCTCCACCGAACTCAGGCCGCCTGCGCCTGCGGTAAAGCCGATGTCGAGCGCGCCGACGCGCGCGGCCGTATCCTGCAGGACCGCGAAACCATTCCAACCGTCCCTTACCGCCCCGACATCCAGCGCCAGCTTGGCCGCCTGCGCCAAAACCGCCCGCCCATCGTGCCGTGCGGCCACACCGGTGCCGACCAGGACGATCGGGTTTTTAGCGTTCTTCAGCACATCGGCGAAGGAATGCTTGCCGGCGGCGAGATCGCTGAGCGAATCCGCACCCGCGCCGAGATAGTCGTAAGTGTAGGTGAGATCGGCCCTGGCGCCGATCACGCCGATCTTGAGCTGCCCTGAACGCCAGCGCTTGCGGATGCGCGCATTGAGAACGGCGGCTTCGCTGCGCGGATTCGAGCCCACGATCAGGAGCGCGTCGGCCTGTTCGATGCCGGCAATCGTCGGATTGAAAATGTAGGAGGCACGTCCGGCTTTGGGATCGAAAGCGTCGCCGCCCTGCACCGCCAGATTGACGGAGCCGCATTTCGCCAAAAGCTCTTTCAGTGCAAACATCTCCTCCACCGCGGCAAGATCGCCGGCGATCGCTCCGATCCGCTTGCCGTCGATGCGGGCCGCCTTCGCCGCGATGGCCGCGAAAGCCTCCGACCATGACGCCGCGCGGAGCTGGCCGTTTTCCCTGATGTAGGGACGGTCGAGCCGCTGCGTGCGCAGGCCGTCGACGATGTGGCGGGTCTTGTCCGAAATCCATTCCTCGTTCACCGCCTCGTTGACGCGCGGCAGAATCCGCATCACTTCGCGACCGCGGGTATCGACCCGGATCGCCGAGCCGACGCCATCCATCACATCGACCGACTGGGTCTTGCCGAGTTCCCAGGGCCGCGCCGCGAAGGCGTAGGGTTTCGAGGTCAGCGCGCCCACCGGGCAGATATCAACGAGGTTGCCCTGCAGTTCCGAGGTCAGCGCGGTTTCGAGATAGGTGGTGATCTCCATGTCTTCGCCGCGACCGGTCGCGCCCATCTCGGGCACGCCGCAGACTTCGGCGGCAAAGCGGACGCAACGCGTGCACTGGATACACCGGTTCATCGAGGTCTTGACCAGCGCGCCCAGATATTTGTCCTCAACCGCGCGCTTGTTCTCGGCGAAGCGTGAAGTGTCGACGCCATAGCCCATCGCCTGATCCTGCAGGTCGCACTCCCCGCCCTGGTCGCAGATCGGGCAGTCCAGCGGATGGTTGATCAGCAGGAATTCCATTACGCCTTCGCGGGCCTTCTTGACCATCGGCGAGCGGGTGGAGATTTCCGGCGGCTCGCCATTCGGGCCAGGACGGCAGTCGCGCACGCCC
>JBAVEE010000801.1:0-2202 GCA_049587575.1 Bradyrhizobium sp. | reverse complement strand
CTCTCCGAGGATGGTCATGGTGGGCTGGGCGATGACAGGGGAGACAGGACCATGGGTGTTTTGATTTCGCGATGCTGAACGTTCCGACCATGTGGACGGCGTTCGTCGTCAATTTTCTCGCGCTGGGCCTGATCTGGGCCTATGTCGTGCGCAGCTACCCCGCGTTCGAGGCGGCGCGGTTCTGGACCGGTTCGGCCTTCGCCGTCGCCTTCGGCACGGCGCTCGCGATGCTTGTCATTGTCGTGCACTCGCTGATCCCGCTATGGGCCGGCGGCACGGTGGTGGTTTTCGCCTCCTGCCTGGCGGCGATGGGCATCAAGCGGTTCTACGACCTGCCGGTGACCTGGCGCGGCACCGCGCTGATCACCGGATTGACCAGCGCCGGCATGGCGTTTTTCATCGTCGGCTACGACAGCGCGACGATGCGGATCCTGGTCTATACCGTGGGCCAGTCGATACCGCTGGTGCTGACGCTCAAATTGCTGATGGCGCCGCAGGACGGCCGGGTCAATCCGGGGGCGCGGCTCGCGGGCATCATCACCATGCTCGCCATCGGCCTCTACGCCTTCCGCGCCGTGGGCAAGATCTTCCAGATCGGCGGCGACTTCACGTTCGTTCAATTCAACGCGTCGCAGTCGATCATGATCCTGGTGCTGATGTTCCTGTCGATGGCCTGGAATTTCGGCTTCCTGCTGATGGCGATCGACCGGCTGCGCAACGAGGTCGCCGATCTCGCGCTGATGGACGATCTCACCGGCGTCGGCAACCGGCGGCATCTGCTGCAGCGGCTGACCGAGGCCTGCGCGAGGTCGGAGCGCAGCAACGAGCCGTTCGCGCTGCTGGTGATCGATCTCGACGGCTTCAAGGCGGTCAACGATACCCACGGCCACGCCGCGGGCGACGCCTGCCTGCAGAACTTCACGCTGATGACGCAGACCAGGCTGCGGCCCGGCGACATGCTGGCGCGCACCGGCGGCGACGAGTTCTGCGTCGTGCTGCCCGGCTCGACGCTGGAGGACGGCGCGATGATCGCGCGCCGGATCATCGAGGTCTGCCGCGCCGACGCCGCCGCCTGCGTCGGGACCGAGATCCCGGTCGCCGTCTCGATCGGGGTCGCGCAATGGAGCCGGCAGATCGGCGCCTTCCCGGACCGCCTGATGGCCGCCGCCGACCACGCGCTCTATGTCGCCAAGAACGAGGGCAAGAACCGTTATGCGGTCTACCAGCCCTCGCCGCCGCTGGTGCCCGATCCCGAAGCGGCGCCGGACCTCGCGCGGCGCCGGCACGCCTAGCTCCTCAAACAGTCGCCCCCGGACTTGATCCGGAAGGCGCTCGCTGCATATTGCCACCCATGAAATTTCGTCTGCTGGCGCTGGCGCTGGGCGTTATTGCGATGTCGGCCCCGGTCGCGGCCCAATCGCCGGACCTCGACGCGATCGCCCGCGCCTCCGGCACGCCGGAGATCCCGGGGCTGAAGATGGTCTGGCTCGCGCCCTGGGGCGACGTCGCCAAGGCCCATCCCTGGCGCAACATCATCGTGCACCAGACCGAGGGGCGGGCCGGCTCGGCGCGCGGCGGCGCCCTGGCGCAGTCGAAAAACCCGACGCGGCGCGGCGTCACCGTCTGGGTGGAAACCGACGGCACGGTGTACTGGGCGGTCGCCGAGACGCAGGTTCCGACCCATGGCGACGGCGCCAACCGCAACGACAGCAAATACATCGACAACGGCCCGACCTTTCACCGGGTGGTGGGCGACAATTCGATCGGGGTGGAATTCGCCGGCAACTATCCGGATGTCGCCCGGCCGGCCACCGAGGCGCAGATCGCGGCGTGGCGGATCCTGGTCAGGGTGCTGCGCGCGCGCTACCGCATTCCCCTGGATCGGGTCTATGCGCATGACTGGATCGATTACAAGGACGCGCGCTATTGCGAAGGCTGCGCGCTGGCGACGCTGGCGAGGCAGTGGGGGGAGTAGGCCGCTGTAGGCAATTTTTGCTCGTCATTCCGGGGCGCGCGCCGCGCGAACCCGGAATCTCGCGCCCATGTTCTCCAGATTCATGTTCTCCAGATTCCGGGTTCATCGCTTCGCGATGCCCCGGAATGACGGCTGCTTTCAAATCGGCTGCGTCATCGAGAGATGAGCAGGGTGGGCCAAGCGAAGCGAGCCCACCACGGCACTGGACGCATCATGGCGGGCACGGC
>JBAVEE010000800.1:0-5207 GCA_049587575.1 Bradyrhizobium sp. | reverse complement strand
GTTGCTGCGTTACGCTCACGGCGCATCTCCCAACTCATTTCGGATGCGACCCATAGAGCGCTCCGGCTCAAAAGGCTACCTCCTGCCGACGTCATCGGCCCGCTCGGTGGGCGCCGATCCCGCCGCCTGCTCCTTGGCGGCCTCGTAGTTCAGCTCGATCATGACGCCGTTGGGGTCGTTGACGAAGATCTGCCAGAGGTCGCCGCCCGGAACCTGCCGCGCGTCGAACGCCATCCCTTTGGCCTGGAGCCGCGCCTTCATCGCGGCAAAGCCCCGGCTTACGAAAGCGACATGATGGACAACGCCGGAATCGGGCTTTTGCGGCTCCGCCGTCGACGAAATATCGACCAGATGGACCACCGCCTTGCCTTCGCTGTACATCCAGGCGCCGGGAAAGGCAAAGTTCGGCCGGTCGCCCTTCTCCAGCCCCAGAATGTCCTCATAGAACCGAACGGTATCGGCGAGCTTTCGGGTCCGGATATTGAAATGATCGAGCACGCCAACGCTCATGTCCATGTGGTGCCACTCCCTTTTTCCTGAAATCTCGACTATCGGCTGATCCTATCATAAAACCATGCCCGCCCGCCAAACGGAGGCGTTGCCGTTCATGCGGCAGGCTTTATGGTGCGGGTTCCGGCGGAGCCTGTTTCGAGCACCGAACCAGTCCACCGTCCCCTCTCCAGCATAACGTCCGGCCAACCCAATGCGCCGGCAAACCTTTTGGGATTGCACACATGGCTAAAGTCGCTTTTCTCGGTCTCGGCGTCATGGGTTTTCCCATGGCAGGACATCTGGTCGTCAAAGGCGGCCACGAAGTCACGGTATTCAACCGGACGCCGGCCAAGGCCAAGGCATGGGCCGAGAAATTCGGTGGCAAGACCGCCGCAACGCCGAAGGCCGCCGCGGAGGGCCAGGATTTCGTGATGGCCTGTGTCGGCAACGACAACGACCTGCGCGCGATCACGCTTGGCGCCGATGGCGCGTTTGCCGGCATGAAGAAGGGCGCGACCTTCGTTGACCACACCACCGCCTCGGCCGAAATCGCGCGCGAACTCGACGCCGCCGCGACCAAGGCCGGCTTCAAGTTCGTCGATGCGCCGGTATCCGGCGGCCAGGCCGGCGCCGAAAACGGCGTGTTGACCGTGATGTGCGGCGGCAGCGAAGACGCCTATGCCGGCGCCGAGCCTGTCATCGCCGCCTATGCCCGGATGTGCAAGCGGCTTGGCGCGGCGGGCTCGGGCCAGCTCACCAAGATGGTCAACCAGATCTGCATCGCCGGCCTCGTCCAGGGCCTTTCGGAAGGCATTCATTTCGCCAAGAAGTCGGGGCTCGACGTTGCCGCAGTGATCGACACGATCTCCAAGGGTGCAGCCCAGTCCTGGCAGATGGAGAACCGCTACAAGACCATGAACGACGGCAAATACGATTTCGGCTTCGCGGTGGAATGGATGCGCAAGGATCTGTCGATTTGCCTCGCTGAATCGCGCCGCAACGGGGCCAGCCTCCCCGTCACCGCGCTGGTCGATGCGTTCTATGCGGAGGTCGAGAAGATCGGCGGCAAGCGCTGGGACACCTCCAGCCTGCTGGCGCGGCTGGAACGGTAAGCTGAGGAGGCGGTGCCGGGAGGTTAATTTAACCTCCCGTTAACGTGATTCTTTAGCTCTTTAAGCCAGCTCTTAAGGTTTTAGCGCCAGAGATAGACAATGCAAAAGCTCGCGCCGTCCGCGGGCAGGATTTGTGTTGTTTGATGAGTAATCCCGCTGAAAAGCCCGAAGTTGTGCAGCTTCCGGCTGAACCGCCTGTCGTGACCCCGGTCGGCAATCGCCGGGCGGCGGCACAGCGGGTGCGCGAGGCGCGAGACCGGTTAACGTCGACCAGCGGAACCCGGCCCGCTTTCGATCGCGAGTTGCTTCGGCAATATGCCCAGACGCGGCTGTCGGCGTCCTACGTCGTCATGCTGCTGGTGGTGGCTACCGGTTTGCTGATCGGCTTCTGGATGCCGCCGGTCTCGGTCGCGGCCTGGACCTGCGGCCTGCTCTGCATTCATACCGCGATCATCCGCAGCTGTCGTAGATTTCTCGGCGAGCCGCCCTCGCTGACGGCAACCGGCAAATGGCGAACGCGATTTGTCCTGCTCGATCTGATCTACGGCCTGTGCTGGACCGCGATCCTGATCCACCCGGCGAGCTTCGATGCGGTATCGAGCACGCTGATGATGTTCCTGATGCTGGTGGTGATCGCAGTTTCGAGCATGCTCGCGGCGAACCTGCCGATCGCCGCACTTGCGGCCACCGCGCCGGTGACGACGGCGATCGCGGTGAATTTCGCGCTGAGCGGCACGTTCGACAATTACGTGCTGGCATTGCTCGCGCTGGCCGCCGAAGGATATTTCGCGCTGCTCGCCCACCGCCTGCATTCGACGACGCTGGCGACGCTGGAGGCGCGCGCCGAAAAGGACGCGCTGATCGGCGAACTTGAGCAGGCGAAATCGATTTCGGATGAGGCGCGCCATCGCGCGGAGGCCGCCAACGTCGCGAAGTCGCGCTTTCTGGCGCAAATGAGCCACGAATTGCGCACGCCGCTGAACGCGATTCTCGGATTCTCCGAGGTGATGAAAAGCGAAATCTTCGGCGCGCACGCAGTCCCCGTCTACAAGGAATACTCCGCCGATATTCACAATTCGGGCGTGCATCTGCTGAATCTCATCAATGAAATTCTCGACCTGTCGCGGATCGAGGCCGGCCGGTACGAGCTCAACGAAGAGGCGGTGTCGCTGGTGCATGTCGTCGCCGATTGTCACCACTTGCTGAAACTGCGCGCCTCCAGCCGCGGCATCACCATTCACGAGGTGTTCGAGCAGGGCATGCCGCGAATCTGGGGGGACGAGCGCGCGATCAGGCAGATCGTGCTCAACCTGTTGTCGAATTCCATCAAGTTCACCCCGCAGGGCGGCGAGATCTGGCTGAAGGCGGGCTGGACCGCGTCGGGCGGCCAGTATCTCAGCGTCAAGGACACCGGCTCCGGCATTGCGGAGGATGAAATCCCGATCGTGCTCGCGTCATTCGGCCAGGGCTCCAATTCGATCAAATCCGCCGAACAGGGCGCCGGCCTCGGCCTGCCGATCGCAAAAAGCCTGATCGATATGCATGGCGGCACATTCACGCTGAAATCGAAGCTTCGCATCGGTACCGAGGTGATCGTCACCTTCCCGCCGGAGCGCGTGATGTCGGCGTTGGCTCCGATGTCCGAGGAAGCTCCGCCGCTACAACCGGAATCCACCGTCAGGAGTACCTCCGATGAAAAACGCAGGGCCCGCAACAAGCCGATCATGAACGCCGGTACCGGATTGTAGCCCGGAGCTTGGCAAGAAACCGAAACCGTTTCACTATCCAAGAGATGAGCAAAGAAACGCCGTGTATCGCAGTCTGCATGATGGATCCCAGAACCAGCCTCTGTTTCGGCTGCGGACGCACGCTTCCGGAAATCGCGCGCTGGCACCGCATGGCAAGCGCCGAGCGGCTCGCGCTGATGGCGCAGCTGCCCGCGCGGATGGCCGAGGCCGGATTGGCGCGGCCGGAAGCGGCGACCGGTCCCAAGCCCAACTGACGCAAAGCAAGCGAGGCACGCTGTGAGCCGCATTCTGCTGGTAGTGGTCGTGTTGGTGGCAACAGCCGGCGCGGTGGTGGCTTATGGCGATCCAGTTCAAATCGCGCGCGCAAAGAACACCGTCACGGAATTGCTGAGCAGGCGGACGCCGGCGCGCGCCGTGCAGATCTCGCGCGGGCAGACCGGCGAGTTCGCGCTGCGCGCCAAAATCAACGGCGTCAACGCGCCGATGGTGATCGATACCGGCGCTACCTCGGTCGTGCTGACCTATGAGACGGCGAAAGCGGCCGGGCTGCCGCTCGAATTGCTCGAGTATGACGTCGATGTCGAGACCGCGGGCGGACACACCAAGGCGGCGCGGCTGACGCTCGATCGCCTCGCCATAGGTCAGCTCGTCGAACGTTCGGTGCCGGCGCTTGTGGTGCCGCACGGGCAGATGAAGACCAATCTGCTCGGCATGAGTTTTCTGGACCGGCTGGAGAGCTGGGAAGTGCACGCCGACCGGTTGATGCTGCACGGCTATCCGTAATTCTTTACGCCGCGATCGCGTCCGGCTTGCGGTCGTCGACCAGCGCGATCGCCTCACGCAATACGCTGACGCCCGCCCCCGGCTTGACACCGTTCTCGGCAAGGTGACGGCGGAAGGCGCGCGCGCCGGGCACTCCGAAAAACGCGCCGACGAAATGCCTGACGATCGAATGCAGCCGCGTGCCCTGCGCAAGTTCGCGCTCGATATAAGGCATCATCGCCTCGAACACGTCCTTCATCGTCGCAAAGGGCGCGGCCTCGCCGAACAGTTCCGGGTCGACCGCCAGCAACCGCCACGGCTCCTGATAGGCCGCGCGCCCCAGCATGACGCCGTCGACATAATCAAGGTGCGTCTTCGCCTCGGCAAGGCCAGCGATCCCGCCATTGATGATGACCGGCACATCGGGCATAGCTGCCTTGAGCCGGTACACCCTGTCGTAGTCGAGCGGCGGGACGTCGCGATTTTCCTTCGGCGACAATCCGTTGAGCCAGGCTTTGCGGGCATGGACGATCAGCGCATCGGCGCCGGCGGCGACGACGCCGCGCCCCAGTGCGTCCAAAGCCGTTTCCGGATCCTGATCGTCAATGCCGATCCGGCATTTCACCGTGACCGGGATATTCACTTCGCGCTTCATTGCCTCGACACAGGCGGAGACGAGCGCAGGCTCGGCCATCAGACAGGCGCCAAACCGGCCGTCCTTTACCCGATCCGACGGGCAGCCGACGTTCAGATTGATTTCATCGTAGCCGAAATCCTCGCCGATCTTCGCGGCCGCAGCGAGATCGCGCGGGTCTGATCCGCCAAGCTGGAGCGCCACCGGATGTTCGCTTGTATCGAATCCAAGCAATCGCCGGCGATCGCCATGAATGATGGCGCCGGTCGTCAACATCTCCGTGTACAGCCGGGCACGCCGCGTCATCAGACGATGGAACACGCGGCAATGCCGGTCGGTCCAATCCATCATAGGGGCCACGGAAAATCGGTGGGCTAACATGCTGTTTTCATTTAGTTTTTTTGGCGAGAGGCCGTCCAACCGCTTTCTTGACCGACAAATGATCGAAGCGGTAGACGT
>JBAVEE010000799.1:0-1682 GCA_049587575.1 Bradyrhizobium sp. | reverse complement strand
GGAAATAGACGCCGGCAATCACGAGCAGAACGACGCCGAGCAGAGCAAGGATCAGTTTCATGGATGAATCCCCTGGAGATGGACCAGCGACCGGCGAATCCGACGGATGCGCGCTTGGCGGCAGTTCAACCAGATTCAGCGGCGTTTGTTAATGGGCTGGCGGGCGGGCCATGCTCAAAGCAAACCTGATGCGCAATCTTTCAGATTAAGACGCCCTGCCGTCATTGCGAGGAGCGCAGCGACGAAGCAATCCAGTTTTAACCACGGCTATCGATTGCTTCGCTTGCGCTCGCGATGACGGCTCTCAAGCCCCTCACCGCAACCCGGTCCCGCCGCAGCGCTGGCATTTGACGACCTTGTCGCCCTTCTTGAGCAGGCCCTTGCCTTCGCAATTCTTGCACTTCTGCTTCTTCTTGATGTTGGGGCCTTTTGCGTTGGCCATGATCCCTCTCCCCGCGGTGATTTTTACAAGTACCTCCACGAAGGCCGCATTCTCGCTTATAAGCAAGCGTAATCGATTTGAGGATCCGCATGAGTTCCCGCCGCACCTTCGTTCTGACCGGCCTCGCCGGCCTGCTGGCCGGCGCGACCGTCCGCCGCGCCGGCGCCGCGCAACCCTCCCCGAACGATCCCGTCGCGATCGTCAACGCCATCTATGCGCGCGCGGCCAGGGGCAAAGGCGATGGCGGCGGCACGTTCATCATCGAAAACAAGGCCGCCAAGGCAAAGTATCTGTCCAAATCGCTGGTGGATTTGTGGGCCCGGGCCGATGCCAACACGCCGAAGGGCGATGTCCCGCCGATCGATTTCGATCCCGTCACCAACTCGCAAGAGCCGGACGTGAAATCGTTCAAGGTCGCGGCGGAGAAGCTGGAGACCGACAAGGCGGTCGTGACGGTTACCATCACCGGCCGGATGCCGCGCGCCAAGCCCAGCGACAACACGATCCGCTACAATTTCGTGCGCGAGGACGGAAAATGGAAGATCGATGACATCAGCGGCACCATCGACGGCGAAGCCTGGTCGATCCGCGCCATCCTCGGCGAGTCCCTTAAGGAACTGGCCTGACCAAATCCGTAACAGCTGGAAGCAAATGAAATGACCGAAGTCGTCAACAACAGGGCGCATCATCGCTACGAACTCATGGTCGACGGCCATCTCGCCGCGACCTATTACAGGACGTCGGATGGAGTCATCACCTTCATCCACACCGAAGTGCCGCCCGAACTCGGCGGCAAGGGCATCGGCTCGAGACTGATCAGGGGCGCGCTCGACCAGGTGCGATCGGAGGGACTGAAGGTGATCGCCGAGTGTCCGTTCGTGAAGGCCTTTATCGAGAAGAACGCCGCCTATCAGGATTTACTTGCAGCAAGCGCTTGAACGAGATCGACATGAATCACGTCCGCGACAACAAGGCCCTCCAGCGCTTCGAACTCGACGCCGAAGGCGCGGTCGCGTTCGCGAATTACCGCCTCACGCCTTCGGCCGTCATCATCACCCACACCGAAACGCCGCGCGCCCTGCGTGGCCGCGGCATCGCCTCCGAGCTGGTTGCGGGCGCGCTGGATCTGATCCGCGCCGACGGTAACAAGGTCATCGCCGGCTGCAGCTTCGTGGTGGACTATCTGCACAAGCACCCGGAATACGGGGATCTGGTGGAGTGAACCTGCACGCCACACGGT
>JBAVEE010000798.1:0-2168 GCA_049587575.1 Bradyrhizobium sp. | reverse complement strand
TGCCTTGAGCCGGTAATAGCGATGCGACAGTTTCGGATAGGCGGCGCGGACCGAGCCAACAAGCGCATCGACGACTTCGCGCTCGACGCGGTTGTTCAAATGGCGGGAATCCGCGACATCGGCAAAGCCGCGCCAGCGATCGGAAATCTCCTTGTCCTTGGCAAGCGTATTGGTGATCAGTGCGAAGGTTCGCTCGTTGGCCTTGAACGTCTTGGCCAGCGCCTGCCCCGCGGCCTTTCGCTTTTCGGCCGCACGATCCTGCAGCAGGCTCAGCGCCGGCTCGATGGCGAGCTCCTTGGCCCCGACCTTGAAGCGCAGGCCGGAGATGGTCTGATCGAACAGCCGGTTCCAGGCGGCGTAGCCGCTCTGTGATTTTTCGTGGAACAGCTGCTCGACGCGATCCTCGAGCTGATACGGCTTGTCCTTGCGCAGGTCCTCGATCCAGGGGCGATAATGTCCCAGTTCAGGCGCCTGCATCGCGCGGTCGATGACGGCATCGTCGATGCGGTTGAGCTCTAGCGCGAAGAACAACAGGTGGACCGAGGCATTGGTCAGCCGTTCGGAAATGTCGCCATAGAATTTGGAGATCGCGGGATCGACGCTGTCGCCGGCATGAACGAGGCCCGCAAATGACCCAAGACGCCCGGTGAGATCGTCGATCGCCTCATAGCGCCTGACCGCCTCGGCGAGCCACCGGCCGCCGCCCTCGGCCGCCGTCCGCTCCGCGAGCTTGCCTTTGTAATCGGTCTCAAACGCGACGCATTCGGCATCCATCCTTTGCAGATCGCGGGTGACTTCCGGCGCGCCGATGCCGGAATAGAGATCGGAAAGGTTCCATTCCGGCAGCTTCCCCGGCCTTGGCCTGGTGGCTGATTTCGCTGGATTGGCCTTGCGTTGGGCTGTCGATTTGCGGCGAGCGGACGAGGAGCGCGATGTCATCTGGTTCGAGCCTATGGAGTAAGCGTTTTCAACCGGAACGGCTGCGACGGCGAGGCGATGGCGGGACATCAACGCTTAAGCGGGCGTTAATCGGCGTCGGCGAGAGTGCCCCGATTCGAGACAGATAGTTGTAACGAGTGGGGAACGCCATGGCTGCCAGCATTTTGATCGCCGACGATGACGCCGTGCAACGCCGCCTGGTCGAAAATATGGTGCAGAAATGCGGCTATGAGACGACCGTCGTCGACTCCGGCGACGCCGCCATCGCGCTTCTGACCGCGCCCGACGCGCCTGCCATCGATGCCATCGTGCTCGACCTCGTGATGCCCGGTCTCGACGGCATGGGCGTGCTGGCCAAAATCCGCGAAGCCGGCCTCAACATTCCCGTGATCGTCCAGACCGCCCACGGCGGCATCGACAATGTGGTGTCCGCGATGCGCGCCGGCGCCCAGGATTTCGTGGTCAAGCCGGTCGGCGTCGAGCGGCTGCAGGTGTCGCTGCGCAACGCACTCAACGCCCACGCGCTGAAGGGCGAGTTGCAGCGCATCCGCCACAGCCGCGAAGGCCGCCTGACCTTCGCCGACATCATCACCCGCAGCGAAACCATGGCCGGCGTGCTGCGCACCGCGCAGAAGGCGGCCGGCTCCACCATTCCGGTGCTGATCGAGGGCGAATCCGGCGTCGGCAAGGAATTATTCGCCCGCGCCATCCATGGCTCGGGCGAGCGAAAGGCCAAACCGTTTGTCGCGGTCAATTGCGGCGCGATCCCCGACAACCTCGTGGAATCGATCCTGTTCGGCCACGAGAAAGGCGCCTTCACCGGCGCCACCGAACGCCACACCGGCAAGTTCGTCGAAGCCTCCGGCGGCACGCTGTTTCTCGACGAGGTCTCGGAATTGCCGCTCGCGGCGCAAGTGAAACTGTTGCGCGCGCTGCAGGAGGGCGCGGTGGAAGCGGTCGGCGGGCGCAAGCCGGTCAAGGTCGACGTCCGCATCGTCTCCGCGACCAACCGTAAACTGCTCGACCGCGTCAAGAACGGACAGTTTCGCGAAGACCTGTTCTATCGCCTGCACGTGCTGCCGCTGACGATTCCGCCCTTGCGGATGCGCCGGGAAGACATCCCGCATCTGCTGCGGCATTTTCTGGCGCGGTTCTGCGCCGAGGAAAACCGCCACATCACCGGCATCAGCGGCGAGGCAATGGCGCACCTGTCGCAGCTGGAATGGCCT
>JBAVEE010000797.1:0-7456 GCA_049587575.1 Bradyrhizobium sp. | reverse complement strand
GCCGCGGCGGCGCGCGGCATAGCCATATGGCTGGGCCTCGCGGCCGCGCCGGCCTTCGCCATCATGGCGCTGCTGACGGGCGTTTTGGGTGACGGCAAAATAGCGATGATGTGCTCGACCGCACAAGTTCCGTCATCGCTGGGCGGAATGGTTCCGATGTACTTGCTGATGAGCGCCTTCCATTCGGCGCCCTGGCTGAAGCTGATCGCCAGCCGACAACGCCGCACAGGCCCATCCTGACGGGGAAGCCTCAGCGCGGCGAACCGACAGTTCGCTGACCCTTGTCACATGCGGTCACCGCCGTACATTGACCGCATCACCGGAACCCGGCAAGAACGAGTCGTGATGTCCGAACTTTCCGCTTTTCCGATCACCCAACGCTGGCCCGCGAAACATCCGGACCGGCTTCAGCTCTATTCGCTGCCGACGCCGAACGGCGTCAAGGTCTCGATCATGCTGGAAGAGATCGGGCTGCCCTACGAAGCGCACCTGGTCGACTTCAACAAGGACGACCAGAAGACGCCGGAGTTCCTGTCGCTCAATCCGAACGGCAAAATCCCCGCGATCATCGATCCGAACGGGCCGGGCGGCAAGCCGCTCGGGTTGTTCGAGTCGGGTGCGATCCTGCAATATCTCGCCGAGAAAGCCGGCAAGCTGCTGCCGGCCGACGCGGCGCGCCGCTACCAAACCATCGAGTGGGTGCATTTCCAGATCGGCGGAATCGGGCCGATGTTCGGCCAGCTCGGCTACTTCCACAAATTCGCCGGCAAGGAGATCGCCGACAAGCGGCCGCTCGAGCGTTACGTCACGGAGTCAAGGCGCCTGCTTGATGTCATGGAGTCGCGTCTCGGCGGACGGCAGTGGATCATGGAAGACGACTATACTATCGCCGACATTTCGATGCTCGGCTGGGTACGCAACCTGATCGGCTTTTACGGTGCGCGCGAACTGGTCGCGTTCGACGGTTTTGGCAATGTCTCGGCGTGGCTCGATCGCGGCCTCGCGCGGCCGGCCGTGCAGCGTGGTCTGAATATTCCGGAGCGGCCGTGAACGGCGATTGGACACAGGCATCGAAAGAATGACGATCACCATCTACGGTATCAAGAACTGCGACACCATGAAGAAGGCGCGCGGCTGGCTCGACGGCCACGGCGTGGCCTACGGCTTTCATGACTACAAGACCGCAGGCATCGCCAGGGACACGCTCAAGCACTGGTGCGACGAATTGGGATGGGAAACCCTGCTCAACCGCGCCGGGACCACGTTTCGCAAATTGCCTGACGGCGACAAGGAAGGCCTGAACGAGCGCAAGGCGCTTGCCTTGATGCTGGCGCAGCCGTCGATGATCAAGCGGCCGGTGCTCGATCTCGGCGGCAAACTGCTGGTCGGGTTCAAGCCGGAAATCTATGCCAGGGAAGTGGCGGCGCCGGGCGGGGCGCGGCGCGCGAAGGCCTAGGATATTTTTGCCGCGACGCTGCTAGCTGAATTCGATCAGGTCACCGGCGGGAATACGGCCGGGTGCGCGGTGGAAAAGGTCGCGATCGATCACGACGCAAAGCCTTGTCGTCGGCAGCGAATCATTTCCCCGCATCAGATTCCTGATCTCGAATCCGCCGTCTTCGCAGATGGTCTTCAACGACGCGATGACGTGAGTGATGTTGTCGCCATCCCCGAACGGCAGCAACAGCCGCTCATAGGCCACGAGGCGCCCATAGACGTCGTCGATATCCGAGATGGTGTAGACGGGAAGCGCGCGCGTCAGACATTCATGGTAGACCGGCATCACGACCGAAGCGAGCTTGACACCTAGATATTCGTCGAGATATCGGCCCTTGCCGGTGTGACCGTAGGCCGCAGACATCCGCGTGCCGTCGCTCCGGATTGTCAGACGGGGAGGCGAGTGTGCGGCATCGGCGGTGTAAAAGACGAGGTCCGGAAGCTCCTCGGCGAGCCGTTCGGGCTGGTACTCCTCGATGCGCGGCACCAGTTGCGCGCGGGCATAAAGTCGCAGCCACGTGTTCAGGAGATCACGCTGCTTGATCGATTTGACGATCGTTGGGTTGGCGCTTTCGAATTCCAAGGCTGCAATCCGGTCTCGATGCAAGACAACCTAATCATTGACCCCAAGGCGGAAATATTTAATGAAAACCTGAAAATGCAGCGCAATAGCGTTAATGACTGCTTTCCGTTCTGCCTGGTCGGCCTGTTCGACTATTGACCAATCGGGCCGCTGCGCGCTTGCGGATATGCCCTGCTTTCCGCCTTGCGTAAGGCGGGCCGTTGACGGCATATTCCGGCCCGGAGGCGGCCGGCCCCAAGGCGAATTCCAAGACGCCCGGGTGAACCTGCCGGTGAGAAAAGATTGGCCACCCGCGATGGGGCGTCGCGGCGATGGCTGATGGGGGAAATTTGATTGGCCGATGAGTTCATTCTCGAAACGCACGGATTGACCAAGGAATTCGCGGGTTTCTTCGCCGTTCGCGACGTCGACCTTCGGGTCCGCCGCGGCAGTATTCACGCGTTGATTGGCCCCAACGGGGCCGGCAAGACGACGTGCTTCAATTTGTTGACCAAGTTCCTGAAGCCTTCGGCGGGTAAAATCCTGTATAAGGGCCAGGATATAACGGCGCTGGCGCCGGCTGATGTGGCGCGCCTCGGGCTGGTGCGGTCGTTTCAGATCTCGGCGGTATTTCCGCATCTGACCGCGCTCGAGAATGTGCGGGTCGCGCTGCAGCGTCAGCACGGCCACTCCTTCGACTTCTGGCGTTCCAAAACCGTGCTCGACCGCTTCAACGGCCGCGCCCGCGAACTGCTGGACGATGTCGGTCTCAGCGAGTTTGCCATGACGCCCGCGGTCGAGATGCCTTACGGGCGCAAACGTGCGCTCGAAATTGCGACGACGCTGGCGCTCGACCCGGAAATGATGCTGCTCGACGAGCCGATGGCCGGCATGGGACACGAGGACATCGACAAGATCGCGGCGCTGATCAAGCGCATCTCTGCGAAATACACCATCCTGATGGTCGAACACAATCTGAGCGTCGTTGCCAATCTTTCCGACATCATCACCGTGCTGACGCGCGGCCATGTGCTGGCTGAAGGCAATTATGCCGATCTGTCCAAGGACGAGCGCGTCAAGGAAGCCTATCTGGGGGCCGGCCATGGTTGATTCGAAAATGGCCGATGCCGCCACGAAGTCCGCAGCGGCGGCAGGCGCGTCCGTGCTGTCGGTTCAGAATCTGGAAGCCTGGTACGGCGAGTCCCACATCCTGCACGGCATCAATTTCGACGTGAATGCCGGCGAGGTCGTCACCCTGCTCGGGCGCAACGGCGCGGGCAAGACCACGACGCTGAAATCGGTGATGGGGATCATCGGCAAGCGCACCGGCTCGATCCGCTTCGATGGTCGCGATATCATCCGCGCCTCGTCGGACAAGATTGCGCGCATGGGCGTCGCCTTCTGTCCGGAGGAGCGCGGGATTTTCGCCAGCCTCGACGTTCGTGAAAACCTGATGTTGCCGCCGGTGGTGCGCAGCGGCGGCCTCTCGCTGGACCAGATCTTCGAGCTGTTCCCCAACCTCAAGGAGCGGCTGAACAGCCAGGGCACCAAATTGTCGGGCGGCGAGCAACAGATGCTGGCGATCGGACGAATCCTGCGCACCGGCGCGCGGTTTCTGATGCTGGATGAGCCGACCGAAGGTCTCGCGCCCGTCATCATCCAGCAGATCGGCCACACCATCAAACGCCTCAAGAACGAAGGTTTCACCATCCTTCTGGTCGAGCAGAACTTCCGGTTCGCCGCAACCGTCGCGGACCGCTACTACATTGTCGAACACGGCAAGATCATCGATGGTTTCGCGAATGCGGAACTGCAGGCGAATATGGACAAGCTTCACACCTATCTCGGCGTCTAGGAAGAGCGGGAAGAATCCGCGGAGGGACCACTATGAAAACCAGAAATCTCGCATCATTGCTGCTGGGTACGGCGCTGAGCCTCGCGGCCGGAAGCCTCGCCTTAGCCCAGGACAAGACCGTCAAGATCGGCGCGCTGTCCGATCAGTCCGGACTTTACGCCGATCTCGGCGGTCCCGGCTCGACGCTGGCCGCGCAAATGGCGGTCGAGGATTCCGGCCTGACCGCCAAGGGCTGGAAGGTCGACATCATCTCCGGCGATCACCAGAACAAGCCCGATATCGGCACCGCCATCGCGCGGCAGTGGTTCGACGTCGACAAGGTCGACGTCATCGTCGACGTGCCGAATTCGGGCGTTGCGCTTGCGGTCAATAACGTCGTCAAGGAAAAGAACGGCGTCTACATCAATTCGGGCGCCGCGACCTCTGATCTCACCAACGCGCAGTGCTCTCCCAACACCGTGCACTGGACCTACGACACCTACATGCTTGCCCATAGCACCGGGCAGGCGCTGGTGAAGGCCGGCGGCGACACCTGGTTTTTCCTCACAGCCGACTATGCCTTCGGCGCCGCGCTTGAGCGCGACACCACCGCGGTCATCCTGGCCAATGGCGGCAAGGTTGTCGGCAGTGTCAAGCATCCGCTGAACACCTCCGACTTCTCGTCGTTCCTGCTGCAGGCGCAATCGTCGAAGGCCAAGATCATCGGGTTGGCCAATGCCGGCGGCGACACCACGAACGCGATCAAGCAGGCCGCCGAATTCGGCATCGTCAAGGGCGGACAGAAGCTTGCGGCCCTGCTGCTGTTCATCACCGACGTCAAGGCCATCGGCCTTGAGACGGCGCAAGGGTTGAACTTCACCGAAACCTTTTACTGGGACATGAACGATCAGACCCGCGCATTCTCCAAGAAATTTGCCGCGCGGATGAAGAACGGCGCACCTCCGACCATGGTCCAGGCCGGCGTCTATGCCGGCCTGATCCACTACTTCAAGGCCCTGGAAGCCCTCGGCGGCAATCCGCACGACGGCGTCAAGGTCGTGGAAAAAATGAAATCGATCCCGACCGAGGATCCGTTGTTTGGCAAGGGCGAGATTCAACCGAACGGCCGCACCATCCATTCGGCCTATCTGTTCGAGGTGAAGAAGCCTTCGGAATCCAAGGCGCCTTGGGATTTCTACAAGCTGGTCGGCACGGTTCCCGGCAATCAGGCGTTCACGCCATTGTCGGAAAGCAAGTGTGCGATGCTGAAGAAATAGCAGTCATCCCCCGCCGGCCTGAAGCTGGCGGGGGCCGTGTTGCGTTACAACGGGATTGAGCGCGAAAGACCGATCGATATGCAAGCTCTCTACGCACAGCTCCTGGTGGGATTGATCAACGGCTCGTTCTACGCGCTGCTCAGCCTCGGGCTCGCCGTGATCTTCGGCATGCTCAACATCATCAATTTCGCGCACGGCGCGGTCTACATGATGGGCGCGTTCTGCGCCTATTTCCTGCTCAACGTGGCGGGCATTGGATACTGGCCCGCGCTGATCCTTGCCCCCATCGCGGTCGGTATTTTCGGCATGATCCTCGAGCGGACCATGCTGCAATGGCTTTCCGGCCTCGACCATCTTTACGGGCTATTGCTGACATTCGGGCTGGCGCTGATCATACAGGGAGTCTTCCAGAATTATTTTGGTTCGTCCGGGCTGCCATATGCGATTCCCGACGAACTGAAAGGCGGCATGAATCTCGGTTTCATGTTCCTGCCGATCTATCGGGGCTGGGTGGTCGTCTTCTCGCTCATCGTGTGCCTCGCCACCTGGTACCTGATCGAGCGAACCCGGCTTGGCGCCAATCTGCGCGCCGCCACCGAAAACCCGACGCTGGTGCGCGCCTTTGGTATCAACGTGCCGCGGATGATAACGCTGACCTACGGGCTTGGCGTCGGTCTTGCCGCGCTGGCCGGCGTGCTGTCGGCGCCGATCAACCAGGTGCGTCCGCTGATGGGCGCGGATCTGATTATCGTGGTGTTCGCGGTCGTGGTGATCGGTGGCATGGGGTCGATCATGGGATCGATCATCACCGGCTTTGCGCTTGGGGTGATCGAGGGACTGACCAAATACTTTTATCCCGAGGCTTCCAACACGGTGGTATTTGTCCTCATGGTGCTGGTGCTGCTTGTGAAGCCTTCTGGACTGACGGGGCGGACGACCTGACATGACGGCAATGACCGACGATACTTTACCGGTGACCGGGCGCACGATCCGCGACGAGACGATTGCGTTCGGCCTCATGACCGCGCTGTTGCTGGTGGTGCCGCTGACCGGCATCTACCCGTTCTTCGTGATGCAGGCGCTATGCTTTGCGCTGCTGGCTTGTGCCTTCAATCTCCTGATCGGCTATGGCGGATTGCTGTCGTTCGGTCACGCGATGTTTCTGGGAACCGCGGGCTATGTCACCGCCCATGCATTGAAGGTGTGGGGCGTTACGCCCGAGCTTGGCATTCTGGCGGGAACCGCGGGTGCCGCGGGGCTTGGCGTCATCACCGGGCTCATCGCCATCCGGCGCCAGGGCATCTATTTCGCGATGATCACGCTCGCACTGTCGCAGCTGTTGTATTTCATCTATCTGCAGACGCCGTTCACCCATGGCGAGGACGGCATCCAGGGCATTCCGCAAGGGTATCTGTTCGGTATCTTCAACCTCGCCAGGCCGACGGTACTTTATTACGTCATCGTCGCCGGCTTCCTGTTCGGTTTTCTGGTGATCTTTCGCACCATCAACTCGCCGTTCGGCGAGGTGCTGAAATCGATCCGGGAGAACGAGCAGCGGGCGATCTCGCTTGGTTATAAAACCGATCAATACAAGCTGCTCGCCTATATCCTGTCTGGAACCCTGGCGGGATTCGCCGGCGCCTTGAAGGTGTTCGTGGCGCAGAATGCCTCGTTGACCGACGTGCACTGGAGCATGTCCGGCGAAATCGTGCTGATGACGCTGGTCGGCGGTCTCGGGACCGTGTTTGGCCCGGTGGTCGGCGCCTTCGTGATCATTGCCATGCAGCAATACCTGGCCGGATTCGGGCAGTGGGTGACGGTAATTCAGGGCGCGATCTTCGTCATATGCGTGCTGACGTTCCGCCGCGGCGTGATCGGCGAGATCGCGCACTATTTCCGGCGCTCGCTTTAAACGGGCCGGTTTCCGGGACATTTTCAGTCCCTACAAAGCGGTGGATGACCCGGGTCCGTCGACAGCCTGCCGCGAGCTTTCTCCCGAAAATGGTTTATGACAGCCATGTGACAGGCCGGCTCAGCGGGCCAATTCTACGATGATGGACACAACCTATGCTGATGCGTTGGTTTCGCGCCTTTCTTCCCAGGGAGGAACGATTTTTCGAGCTGTTCGCCCGGCACTCCCAGGCCGTCGTACAGGGCGCGATGGCGTTGCAGGGCATGCTGCGCGGCGGCGATGAAACGCCGGTATTCTGTCAGCGCGTCAATCAGTTCGAGAATGACGCCGATAACGTCACCCGCGAGGTGCTCACCGCGGTGCGCCGGACGTTC
>JBAVEE010000796.1:0-4163 GCA_049587575.1 Bradyrhizobium sp. | reverse complement strand
AGCTGGCCTCCGCGTGCCCCGAGATGAACGCGGTCGTCGCCGACCAGCATGGCCGGCGCTATTTGTCCGGAGCGCCCGGCCAGGATGAGATCGAAGGCGAGACGCGATTTGCCGGATCCCGACGGCCCGCGGATCAGCACCGCGCGGTTTCCCACCAGCACCGCAGAGGCGTGGATGCTGGCGCCACCGGCATTCGTCATGGCGCGGGAAGCCTGACCACAAAACGCGCGCCCGCGATCGTGGCTTCGCCATCCACGCCGGGCGGGCCCGCGCGATTCTCGGCCCATATGCGACCGCCATGGGCCTCCACGATCTGCTTCGAGATCGACAGGCCCAAACCCGAATTCTGCCCAAAACCCTGGTGCGGCCGGTCGGTGTAGAAGCGCTCGAAGATCCGCTCCAGCGCATCCTCGCCAATCCCCGGCCCGTCATCGTCGATGACGATTTCGATTTCCGATCGTACGCGCCGGCATACGATCCGCACCTTGCCGCCGGCCTCGGAGAACGACTGGGCGTTGGACAAGAGGTTGGTGATCACCTGTCCGAGCCGCGAATCGTGGCCCGGTACGGAGAAGGTGTCGTTGGGGCCGCGTCCTTCGAAGCGCAGTTCGACGGCGATATTGTTGCCGCGCCGGGTTTCATTGGCGACCGAGGCCAGCGCGGTCAAGAGACGGCGAAGGTCGACGGATGTCATGTCCTGGCGCTGCAGTTCGGCATCGAGCCGGCTCGCATCGGAAATGTCGGATATCAGCCGGTCGAGCCGCTTGACGTCATGCTCGATCACCGCCAGCAGCCGCGAGCGGCTGTTTTCGTTGCGCGCCAAAGGCAGCGTTTCGACCGCGGAGCGCAGCGACGTCAGCGGGTTCTTCAGTTCATGGGCGACATCGGCGGCGAACATCTCGATCGCCTCGATGCGGTTATAGAGCGCGTCCGTCATGTCGCGCAGCGCGCCGGAGAGGTGTCCGATCTCGTCGTGGCGACGGGTGAAATCGGGAATCTCGACCCGGGTCCGGATCCGGCGCCGGACGCGTTCGGCGCTGTCGGCAAGCCGGCGCACCGGGCCCGCGATGGTGCTCGCCAGCAGCAATGACAGCACGATCATCACGGCGGAAGCGACGCCGCCGACCTTCAGAATCGCGAGCCGCTCGGCGGTCACCATCTGATCGATGTCGTCGCCCTGGGTCGAGAGCATCAAGGCGCCATTGATCGCGCGAGCGTGAAATCGCTGGACCGGCACCGCGACCGAAACGATCACCTCGCCGCGCTGGTTGACGCGCACCATGCTGCGCTTCTGGCCCTGCAGCGCGTCCGTGACCTCCTGATAACCGTGGCCGTTCTCGGGTCCGAGCTCGCGATAGAGCGGCAGGTCGCCGCGATTGAGCCAGGTGCGGATCGCTATCATCGTTCGCTCGGCGATGCCCGGGGAGGAGGGCGGCGGCAGCTCGAAGCGAAGTACGTCGCTGAGATTGCGGCTATCGAGGATCAGCCCGCCATTGGGATCGTAAATGCGGGCGCGGGTCTTGGTCGGCGAGATCAGCTGGTGCAGCACCGGCGCGACCCGTTCCGGATTGATTGGAAAATCGAGCCCGGAATAGTCGTCCTGTCCCGCGTAGCTTTCGCCGGGCTTCAGGTCGAGCAGCCGGTCGGGATCGATGGTGATGGCATTGGTCTCCACTGTCGCGGAAGCCGCGATCGCGCCGGCGATGATCTCGGCCGAGACCATGAGACTTTGCGCCCGCGCGTCGATCAGGCCGGCGCGGAATTGCGAGAGATAGAGGATGCTCGCCACCAGTGCGATCAGGCCGGCCAGGTTGAGCGAGACGATGCGGCGCGTCAGGCTCGAGAAGCTGAGCGCGAAAAAGAACTGACCGACCCGGCGGAGCCAGTCCAGCGGCCGCTGCCAGCCCGGCACCGCCGGCGGGCTGTCGGCGGCAACGGTATCCAGAACGACGGACGACGAGCCGTCCTCGGCATTCAGGCTTGGATCAGGCTGCGTTCGATCAAGCAAAGGCCAAAACCGCCGGTTGTTTCGAAAGGTCCCGCGATGCGTATTGCCGTCGCATCCTACCCCAGACGCGCGGCTGCGTCAGTTAACAAACCGCGCGTGAAGCGCTCGCCAATCAGGTTTCCTTGAAGCGGTATCCCACGCCGTAAAGGGTTTCGATCATCTCGAAATCGTCATCCACGACCTTGAACTTCTTGCGCAGCCGCTTGATGTGGCTGTCGATGGTGCGGTCGTCGACATAGACCTGATCGTCATAGGCCGCGTCCATCAGGGCGTTGCGGCTCTTCACCACGCCGGGGCGCGTGGCCAGCGCCTGCAGGATGAGAAATTCCGTCACCGTCAGCGTCACCGGCTCGTTCTTCCAGGTGCAGGTGTGGCGCTCGGGATCCATGCGCAGCAGGCCACGGTCCAGCGCCTTGGCATCGGTTTCCTTCGGCACGGCGGTCGGATCCTTCGGCGCCGCGCGGCGCAGCACGGCCTTCACGCGCTCGACCAGCAGGCGTTGCGAGAACGGCTTGCGGATGAAATCGTCGGCTCCCATTTTGAGGCCGAACAATTCGTCGATTTCCTCGTCCTTGGAGGTGAGAAAAATCACCGGCAGATCGGATTTCTGCCGCAGCCGCCGCAGCGTTTCCATGCCATCCATGCGCGGCATCTTGATGTCGAGGATTGCGAGGTCCGGCGGACTGGTGCGGAACCCGTCGAGGGCGGAGGCGCCATCCGTATAGGTCATGATGCGATAGCCCTCGGCCTCAAGCGCAATCGAGACGGATGTGAGAATGTTGCGGTCGTCGTCGACCAGGGCGATTGTGGGCATGAGCCTGCTTTCAGATATTAGGTGGCTGAAACGGCGAGCAATCCGCTGATACGCCGCCTAAGTGGGCTTCGAACAAGGTCAACGAGCAATGCAAGCTGGGCTGAAGTGTGACCGAGTTCCGCTAACGACCGAGTTAAACCTCGGTTCCAGCCTATATAGATACCGTTTCTGCCGGGAAAAGGCCCTTATTGCAATGAGATGTACCGAGATGACCGATGCACCCCACCTCTGATTTCGACGCCGGCCGGCTTACCCGGTCACTGCTGCGCCGCAGCCGGCAGGGGGCGTTGGCGACCCTGATGGCGGGCAGCGGCGATCCCTATTGCTCGCTGGTGAATGTCGCAAGCCATCCCGACGGCTCGCCGATCCTGCTCATTTCACGCCTGGCGGTGCACACGCGAAACCTGCTCGGCGATGCCCGGGTCTCCCTGATGCTGGACGAGCGCGCCGAGGGCGATCCGCTGGAAGGCGCACGGATCATGCTGGCGGGCCGGGCCGAACCGGCCGCGGAGTCGGAGCTGGAGATGGTGCGCCGGCGCTATCTCGGCGCCCATCCGTCCGCAGAAGCTTTTGTCGATTTTACGGATTTTTCCTTCTTCCGGATCCGGCCGAGCGGAACGCATCTGGTGGCCGGTTTCGGGCGGATCGTGGATCTGAAGCCCGAACAGTTTCTGACCGATGTTTCCGATGCCGGGGCACTGCTGGAAGCCGAGCAGGGCGCCATCGACCACATGAACGGCGATCATCGCGACGCGACCAGTCTCTATGCGACGAGGCTGCTCGGTGCAGAGCCGGCGGACTGGCGCTGCACCGGATGCGATCCCGACGGCATCGACCTGCAGGCCGGCGGCAAAACCTTGCGGCTGGATTTTCCGGAACGGGTAACCGGGCCGGGAGAGTTGCGGAAGGTGCTGGTCAAACTGGCGGATGAGGCGCGGGCGAAACAATAGTCGACACTCGCTCGCCGCGAACAAGGCGTGCGGCAAGCGCATCATGAAATTCCGGTCGTCGCGACTCAAGCGATCGCGATCCCTAAGAAGCCGCTCCTGCCCCCCGGTTGCGCTGACGGGCGAAGGGGGCCGCGCGCGGATCATCTGATTGTGCGCCGCAATAACGCTCCGACGCCGGGATGGCCAATTTCGCGGCCGATTGTCGCGCTGGAAATCCGCGCTGATCGGCGTACCAAGCTCGCGCTGCCGCAGCTAATTTGGGCCGGTTCAACGATCCGCCTTGGAATAAACCAAATGGGAAGGGATCGGCTTGGCAAGGGCGACGTTCATCAATAATAGGTCGCCGGACCACGGTCGGGCGGCTATATTGAATTAACGGTCACCGCGGCAG
>JBAVEE010000795.1:0-2860 GCA_049587575.1 Bradyrhizobium sp. | reverse complement strand
GTTATGCGGTGCGCTCGATCGACGCCCCGCGCGCCGCGGCTTGGCTCAAGGTGATCGGCGAGGTCGCCGCCGGCCGGCCGTTCGAGCGCGCGGTCGGCGCCGGCGAAGCGGTGCGCATCTTCACCGGCGGGGTGATTCCGCAAGGCGCCGACGCCGTCATCATTCTGGAAGATACCGTGGTCGAGGACGGCGGCATCACCATCACCGAAGCCGCGATCCCGGGGCGGCATATCCGCCCCGCCGGCGTCGACTTTCGCGAGGGCGACGTGCTGCTGGCCGCGGGCCAGCGCCTCACCGACCGCGACCTGTCGCTCGCCGCCGGCATGAATTATCCGCAACTTCCCGTGCGCCGCCGGCCCAGGGTCGCGATCCTCGCCACCGGCGACGAACTGGTGATGCCGGGCGAGACCCCCGGCCCCGGCCAGATCGTCTATTCCAACGGCTACGCGCTGCGGGCGCTGGCCCGTGACGAGGGCGCCGAGACCATCGATCTCGGCATCGCCGCCGACACGCTCGAGGCCACCACCGACGGCATCCGCCGCGCCCGCGACCTCGGCGCCGATATCCTCGTCACCACCGGCGGCGCCTCGGTCGGCGACCACGACCTCGTCAAGCGCTCGCTCGAGGCCGAAGGCGTCGCGATGGCGTTCTGGCGGATCGCGATGCGGCCGGGCAAACCGATGATGCACGGGCGGCTCGGCGCCATGCGGGTGATCGGCCTGCCCGGCAATCCGGTGTCGTCCTATGTCTGCGGCTTCCTGTTTCTGGTGCCGATGATTCGCAAATTATCGGTGAGATCGGTGGTCCACCACGCGCATGAAACCGCGCTGCTGGGGCGCGATGCCGCCGCCAACGACCTGCGCGAGGACTATCTGCGGGCCCGCCTCGAACGGCGCGGCGACGGCGCCCTGATCGCCACGCCGGTGGATCATCAGGACTCTTCGCTGTTGGGGAATCTCGCTGCGGCACGGGCGCTTGTGGTCCGCCCGCCGTTTGCGCCCGCCGCCGCCGCCGGCTCGCCATGCGACATCCTGCGGCTGCCGCACTGAGCCCCAAGCCCCGTTGTTCCAGCCAGGCCGTTTTGTTGACGGGAAATTAAGTAGTTGCGGAACACATATGGAACATATAGTGTTCGTTCATGATTTGTTTCTGACATTGACGGCTACAAATGGGGACGATGACTCCGCAAGCCTCGACGTCAGACGTCTCAAATTCAGACGTCTTTGAAGCGAACGGCACAAACCTGGGGACTGGTCGAGATGCTCACGCGCAAACAATACGAACTCCTGCGATTCATCAGCGAGCGCCTGAAGGAGTCGGGCGTGCCGCCCTCGTTCGACGAGATGAAGGATGCGCTGGATCTGCGCTCCAAGTCCGGCATCCACCGTCTCATCACCGCGCTGGAAGAGCGCGGCTTCATTCGCCGGCTGCCGAACCGGGCCCGCGCCATCGAGGTGATCAAGCTGCCCGAGCTTTCGGGCGGCGGTAACGGCAACGGCCGGCGCGGCTTTACCCCCAGTGTCATCGAAGGCACGCTCGGCAAGGTCCGCAGCGGCGGCAGCATCGGCTCCGACGACGATGGCAGCCGTCCGGTGGCCGTGCCGGTGATGGGCCGGATCGCCGCCGGCACCCCGATCGAGGCGTTGCAGACCCGCAGCCACACCATCAGCGTGCCGCCGGACATGCTCGGTTCAGGTGAACATTACGCACTCGAGGTGCGCGGCGATTCCATGGTGGATGCCGGGATCCTCGACGGCGACATGGCCCTGATCCAGCGCAACGAGACCGCCGAGACCGGCGACATCGTGGTGGCCCTGATCGACGAAGAGGAAGCCACCTTGAAGCGCTTCCGCCGCCGCGGCGCGTCGATTGTGCTGGAGCCGGCCAATACGTCGTATGAAGTCCGCATCCTTCCGCCCAACCGGGTGAAGATTCAGGGCAAGCTGATCGGTCTGTACCGGAAGTATTGATCGGATTCGCTCGAACGATCTCCGCCCGGTGATATCATTGCCCGGGTCGGCACCAGCCGGCCTGGATGCGCTGGCCTTGGATGTGCCGGCCTTGGATGCGCAATTGCGCATCGAGGAATCCGCGGCCCGACCGGTCATGGATTTTCTGGCTCGTGCCGGAACCCAACATCGAACCGCGCTTCGCCCGCAAACGAATTTGTGATTTGGCCCGCGAACCGGAGCCGCACAATTGCCGCCAACGCGGGACAAACTGAAACGCTAATGTCCACTCTGATAGGGGCCTGCGCCTCTTTCGATTGAGCATGATCCCTTTCGCAAGACCGGTTCCACTTTTTCCGGATCATGCTTGAAGCGGCGCCGGTTGCTATCTCGAACGAGGAGCAACCCGATGTGTGACTATAGTCTGCACGCCGTAGCGACACGCCCCGCGCAAGCGGGAGAGACGCTGATCACCACGACATTCCGCGGTACCTCGACACGCGGTTTCGCATCGGAGCGCGAGCCCGAGGTCGCGGTCTGCCTGCTGCCCGGGACGGAACTGGCGTTCGCGGAAAACGTCAAATACGACAACCGGTGGATCTGGACCCGGCAAATTAATTTCCGGGTGGGAAAGTTCGGCGCGACGGATCACCACATTCCGGACCGGCACCATGACACGATTGAATTTCCGGACGGCCGCCGGGTGCTGGTGACGCTGCTTTGCGAAGGCCAGCGCGCGACCGTGCTGCAACTGCCCGCGGTTCAGCGGGCCCGCGCCGCGGCCGTCGCCGGGACGCCAGCGACGGCGCCGGTCTCCACCGATTGAACGAATTGCCAGCGCACCCCGCCGGTTCCGGCCGACGGGGCCGGCGCGCGCCCTCTACCGATAGGGCTCCCCTCGAACCGCGCGC
>JBAVEE010000794.1:0-2620 GCA_049587575.1 Bradyrhizobium sp. | reverse complement strand
CTGCAGGCCCTGCGCGTCGAACGCGAGCGGCGCCAGCTCGCCCTCCTTGTGCGCCAGCGCGGACGGCGCCTCGGTCTGCCAGCCGCCCTCGGCGAGCGGGATCTGCTGGCCGCCGTCCCATGGCGTGTGGCTCGATCCCTTGCGGCCGGCATGCGCGAGCTGCATCGCCACCGCGGCTTTCGAATGCTTGCGCACCGAGGCCAGGATCGGCCGCAGCGCGGCTTCGGTGGCGTCGTTCCACAGCCCGAGGCAGCCCGGCGTGATGCGGCCGGTCGGCTCGACATGGGTGGCCTCGATGCAGAACATCGCCGCGCCCGACAGCGCCAGCGTATTGATATGGGTGAAATGCCAGTCATTGGCCTCGCCGTTCTCGGCCGAATACTGGCACATCGGCGCCACCATGATGCGGTTGGCCAGCGCGAGGCCGCGAAGCTTGATCGGGGAAAACAGGGCGCTCATGGGAATGTCCTGACAGAGGGAAGGGATCGGCTGAGAGTTCTATACCATCACGAAAGGCTGTTTGCGGTCGCTAACGCAGCGCTTGAAACCGCGCTACGGCGCAATCCCCGCCGCCTTGATCAGTTTGAGATTGTCCGCGATCTCACGCGCGACGAAAGCGTCCATCTCCGCCGGATTCATCGGCAGCGGCTCGACGCCGAGCTGCTTCAGGCGGTCCTGCATCGCGGGCTCGGCCAGAAGCTTGACGCCGGCGGCATGGAATTTCCCGACGATGTCGCGCGGCGTCTTCGACGGCATGAAGACGCCGAGCCAGGTGGCGCTTTCGGCATTTTTCAGCCCGGCCTCGGCTGGCGTCGGCACGTCCGGCAGACCGGCGGCGCGGCTCGGCGTCGACACCAGCAGCGCACGCACCCGGCCTTCTTTGATCAAAGGAAGTGCGGTGGCGAGCGGGCAGAAATAGAAATCGATGCGGCCGCCGAGAATGTCGGCGATCACTTCGGCGCCGCCGCGATAGGGCACGTGGGTGGTTTCGATCCCGGCGGCGAGGCGGAATTTCTCGGCGCTGATATGCACCGCGCTGCCGACGCCGACCGAGCCGAACGAAATCGACCCGGGTTTTGCCTTCGCGTCAGCGATGAAATCCTGCACGGTTTTCCAGGGCCGCGTCACCGGCACGATCATCACATTGGCGCTGGAGCCAATCATCAGCACCGAGGAAAGATCCCTGCCGACGTCGAAGGTCAGCTTCGGATAGATCGCCGGCGCGATCGCCAGCGCCGAGGACTGGGCGAGAATGCTGTAGCCGTCCGGATCGGCCTTCACCACCATGGCGGTGCCGAGCGTGCCGCCGGCGCCGGGGCGATTCTCGACCATGATGGACTGGCCGAGTTCGGCCGAAAGGGCGTCGAACACCACCCGCGGCACGACATCGGCGGCGCTGCCGGCGCCGAACGGGATCGTCGCCCTGATCAGCCGCGACGGCCAGTTTTCCGCCCGCGCCGCGGCGGCCGCGAACAGGCACCCCAAAACAATCGTCAATCGGATCGACTTGCGCATACCCTGCTCCGGTTTCTTCTTTACGCCACCAGCGTGAATTGCAGCAACAGCGTGCGCTGGATCGGGGAAAAATTGTCGTCGGAGACCATCGTCAGCACGGTGTTGCCCTCCGGCGTGACATGGGCGTCGATGCCTTCCATGTTGTCGACCTCGTCGCCGAGATCGGCCTCGAAGATCGACGGGCCGTCGAGCACCGCACCCGGCGCCACCGATGCGAGCGCGATGCGCCGGATGCGGATGCCGATCCCGGAGAACCAGGAAAACTTCCGCTCCAGCACCAGGAGCTCGCCCGAGGCCAGCAGCACCGCGTCGCTGACGTCGAAATTTTCGGTGCGGCGAACGCTGAACTGTCCCGGCGCCGGACCGCCGACCAGAAAGCCGATGAGATTGCCATTGGCGTCGAGGCCGCGCTCGGAGATCGCGATCAGCGTGCCCGCGAGCGGCATGCCCTTCGGCACGAATACCAGCGCTTCCAGCCCCTTGTTGAACGGCAGCCTGCTTGCCGCCGGCGGCAGCGGCACCACCTCGCCGCGCGCGCGGGTGAAGCCCTTGCTGAAATCGAAGCGCAGCACCCGGTTGACGCGCTCGAGGCCGATATACACCAGCGGACCATCGCGCGCGATCGATTCGGAATCGAACCAGCCGCGGGTGGTGATCGGCCTGCCGTCGGGCCCCAGCATCGGCGCCGCCTCGACATCGGCAAGCCCGGTCATCTCGCGGCCCCGATAGGCGATGCGGCCGGTGAACCAGTTTCCCTTGTCGCTGAACGAGATGAAGCGCTCGCCCTTTGGGTCGAGCCGTATTCCCGACAGCCCGCCGAAGCCCGGGAAACCCGAGGTCAGGACCAGTCCGCTGCGATATTCCAGCGCGCCGAACCGCACGCGCGAGCGGCCGCTCCGATCGAATGAAGGGATCGGCCGGGCGTTGACCTCGATCGAGACGGGGGCGGTGACCGAAAATTCATCCGGCGGGATCCGCTTTGCCGGCGGCTGCGTCGCAAGCTGCGCCCACGCGACCTCGGACATCGCGATAGTCGAGAATACTGCCGCTGTGGATTTGAGGAAGCGGCGGCGGGAGAGGCGGAGGTGCGTTTCACCCCTCATGG
>JBAVEE010000793.1:0-6182 GCA_049587575.1 Bradyrhizobium sp. | reverse complement strand
CGTGCGAGAGCTTGCCCTCCGCGCCGTGGCCGTCCTCCTTGTCGCCCATGCCGGTCTCCAGCGAGCCGAGCACGCCGAGTTCGCCTTCCACCGAGATGCCGCCGAGATGGGCCATGTCGGTGACGGTGTTGGTGACGCCAACATTATAGTCCCAGTCGGCGGCCGTCTTGCCGTCGGCCTTCAGCGAGCCGTCCATCATCACCGAGGTGAAGCCGGCCTGGATCGCGGTCATGCAGGTGTCGGGACCGTTGCCGTGATCGAGATGCACGCAGACCGGAATCTGCGGATAGATTTCGGTGACCGCATCCATCATGTGCTTGAGCATGATGTCGTTGGCGTAGGACCGCGCGCCGCGCGAAGCCTGTATGATCACCGGCGCGTCCAGGCTGGAGGCGGCTTCCATGATCGCGAGCGCCTGTTCCATGTTGTTGATGTTGAAGGCCGGCACGCCGTAATCGTGCTCCGCCGCATGGTCGAGCAATTGACGCAACGTGATCCGAGCCATGGGTCCTGTTCTCCGTGTTGGGGCTTCAATGCCCGTCCGGCACAAATGCTAATTTAACGTACTTTTAAAACCTCGACACCGGGCAGCGGCTTGCCTTCCATCCATTCGAGGAACGCGCCGCCCGCGGTCGAGACATAGGTGAAATCGCCGGCGACGCCGGCCTGGTTCAGCGCCGCCACGGTGTCGCCGCCGCCGGCGACCGAGATCAGCTTCTTCGCCCTGGTTCGTTCAGCCGCGTGCCTTGCCGCCGCCATGGTGCCGCGGTCGAACGGCGGAATCTCGAACGCGCCGAGCGGGCCGTTCCAGACCAGCGTCGCGGCGTCGTCGATCGCCGCACGGATCCGCTCCACCGACTGCGGCCCGACGTCGAGGATCATGCCGTCAGGGGGAATCGCATCGAGGCCGTAGGCATGCGACGGCGAATTGGCCGCGAATTGAAACGCCACCACGGCATCCACCGGAAGGATGATGGCGCAATTGGCGGCTTCCGCCTTTTCGAAGATCCGCAGCGCGGTCGCCGCAAGATCCTTTTCCGCCAGCGACTTGCCGATGCCGATCCCTTGCGCATGCAGGAACGTGTTGGCCATGCCGCCGCCGATCACCAGCGCGTCGACCTTGCTGACGAGATTTTCCAAAAGGTCGATCTTGGAGGAAACCTTGGCGCCGCCGACGATCGCGATCACGGGCTTGGTCGGCGCTTCCAACGCCTTGTTCAGCGCGTCGAGTTCGGCCTGCATGGTCCGCCCGGCATAGGCCGGCAGTTTGTGGCCGAGGCCCTCGGTCGAAGCGTGCGCGCGGTGCGCCGCCGAGAAGGCGTCGTTGACCCAGATGTCGCCGAGTTTTGCCAGTTCGGCGACAAAGGCCGGATCGTTCTTTTCTTCCTCTTTATGGAACCGGGTGTTTTCCAGGCAGAGGATGTCGCCGTCCTTCATCGCGGCAACGGCGTTTGCCGCGACATCGCCGATGCAATCCCCGGCGAAACCGACCGGCTTCTTGATCACTTGCGAAAGCGCTGCCGCGACCGGCTTCAGCGAATCCTTCTCGTCGCGTCCCTTGGGGCGGCCGAAATGCGCGAGCAGGATCACCTTGCCGCCCTTGCCGGAAATCTCGAGGATGGTGGGCGCGACGCGCTCGAGCCGGGTTGCGTCGGTGACGTGGCCATTCTCCATGGGCACGTTGAGGTCGACGCGCAGCAGCACGCGCTTGGCCCTAACGTCGACGTCATCGAGGGTGCGGAATGATTTGGACATCTCGGAACTCTTGTCCCGGGCGCTGCGCAACGCGAAGCGGTGCGCTGCAGAACCGGGACCCATGTTGGTGCCAGGTCCCGGCTCGGCGGCGCAGCGTGAAGAACGCTGCACCGCGTCCGGGACACGAGACTTTACAGCAGCTTCCCCATCGCCACGGCGGTGTCGGCCATGCGGTTGGAAAAGCCCCATTCGTTGTCGTACCACGACATCACCCGCACCAGCGTGCCGTTCTGCACCTTGGTCTGATCCATGTGGAACGTGGAGGAATGCGGGTCGTGGTTGAAGTCGATCGAGACGTTGGGCGCGGTGGTATAGCCGAGGATGCCCTTCATCTGCTGCTCGGAAGCGCGCTTCATCGCCTCGTTGATTTCCTTGGGGTCGGTCTTGCGCGAGGCCACGATCTTCAGATCGATCACCGAGACGTTCGGGGTCGGAACGCGGATCGCAACGCCGTCGAGCTTGCCCGCCAGTTCCGGCAGCACCAGGCCGATCGCCTTGGCCGCCCCCGTGGAGGTCGGAATCATCGACATCGCCGCCGCGCGGCCGCGATAAAGATCCTTGTGCAGGGTGTCGAGCGTCGGCTGGTCGCCGGTATAGGCGTGGATCGTGGTCATGAAGCCGGTCTCGATGCCGACAGTGTCGTTCAGCACTTTTGCCACCGGCGCGAGACAGTTCGTCGTGCAGGAGCCGTTGGAGACGACGAGATGATCGCCGGTCAGCTTGTCGTGGTTGACGCCGAAGACGATGGTAGCGTCGGCGTTTTCGGCCGGAGCCGAGACCAGCACGCGCTTGGCGCCGGCGGTCAGGTGCAAGGCTGCCTTGTCCCTTGCGGTGAAGATGCCGGTGCATTCCAGCGCGATGTCGACGCCGAGTTCCTTCCACGGAAGTTTGGCGGGGTCGCGCTCGGCGGAAACCTTGATCTTGCCGTTGCCGACGCTGATCGAGTCGCCGTCGACCGTCACGGTGCCGGGGAAACGGCCGTGGACGGAATCGAAGCGCAGCAGATGGGCGTTGGTTTCGACCGGGCCGAGATCGTTGATCCCGACCACCTCGATATCCCTGCGGCCGGATTCTGCGATCGCCCGCAGCACGTTGCGGCCGATGCGGCCAAACCCGTTGATCGCGACCCGGATTACCATGCTCGTTTCTCCTCTAAAGCTGACGTCCTCCCCGCGGGGAGGCTGCCCTGCGGAGATTTGGACGGCGGATCGCCCGGTTCGGCCGGGCGAGAACGGATTAGATGATTTTTAGGTAGTCCTTTTTCCGGATAAGCTCAACCGTCACCCCAGGCGCTTCAGGGCGGCGTCGACCGCAGCCTCGGCGGTAATGCCGAAGTGCTTGTAAAGGTCCTTGACGGGCGCGCTGGCGCCGAACCCGTGCATGCCGATAAAGCCGCCATCCTGCCCGATCACGGCGTCCCAGCCCCACCGGACCGCGGCCTCGATCGCCACCTTGACCGGGGCCTTGCCGATGATCGCCTGTTGCCGGTCGGCCGGCTGCGCCAGCAGCAATTCGAGCGAGGGCACCGAGACCACCCGCGTCGCAATGCCGCGCTCGGCGAGCTGTTTCTGCGCGGCCACCGCGATCTCGACCTCGGAACCGGTGGCGAACAGCGATACCCTGGCCTCGCCCTGGGCCGCGACCAGTTCGTAGGCGCCATGGCTGCAAGGATTGTCCGAGGGTGCGGTGGTGCGCAATTGCGGAAGGTTCTGGCGGGTCAGCGCCAGCACCGTCGGCCCGTCGGTGCGGTTGAGCGCGAGCTCCCAGCACTCGGCGACCTCGACCGCGTCGCAGGGACGGAACACCCGCATGTTGGGAATGGCGCGCAGCGCGGCGAGATGCTCGACCGGCTGGTGGGTCGGCCCGTCTTCGCCGAGCCCGATCGAATCGTGGGTCATCACATAGACCACGCCGGTGCCCATCAGGGCGGCGAGCCGCATCGCCGGGCGGGCATAGTCGGTGAACACCAGGAAGGTGGCGCCGTTCGGCGCGAAGCCGCCGTGCAGGAAGATGCCATTCATGGCCGCCGCCATGCCGTGCTCGCGGATGCCGTAATGGATGAAGCGGCCCTTCGGAGTCTTGGCCGAGAAGTTCGTCGCCGATTTCGCCTTGTTGTTGTTGGAGCCGGTGAGATCGGCGGAGCCCGCCAGAAACTCCATCGGCATCGCCGCGGCGATCGCCTCGATCACGGATTCGGACGATTTGCGGGTGGCGATGTTCTGCGGGGTTTCCAGCAGCGCCTTCTTGTGCGCCTTGAACGCTTTCGCCAGTGCCGCCGGCCGCTCGTGCCTCAAGCGACGGTCGAACTCGGCGCGCTTGCGGTTCGACAGCGTGGCCATGCGCGCTTCCCATTCCCGGCGCGCCGCCGCACCCCGGCGGCCCGCTTCGCGCCAGGCTTTCAGGACGTCGTCGGGCACCGAAAACGGCTCGAGCGAGATGCCGAGATTTTCCTTGGCGCCCTTCAGCTCCTCGGCGCCGAGCGCCTCGCCATGGGCCTTGTTGGTGCCGGCCTTGGTCGGCGCGCCGTAGCCGATCGTGGTCTTGCAGGCGATCAGCGAGGGCTTGCTGGATTTCTGCGCGCGGGTGATGGCGGCGGCAATGGCCTTTTGATCCTGACCGTCGATCAGTTCGGCCTGCCAGCCGGCGGACTTGAAACGCTTCACCTGGTCGACCGAGTCGGCGAGGGAGGTCGGGCCGTCGATCGAAATGCCGTTGTCGTCGTACAGCATGATCAGCTTGTTGAGCTTCCAGTGCCCGGCCATGGCGATCGCTTCCTGCGAGACGCCCTCCATCAGATCGCCGTCGGAGGCGAGCACGTAGGTGTGATGGTCGACGACCTTCTTGCCGAATTCGGCCGCCAGCATCTTCTCCGCGAGCGCCATGCCGACGGATGTGGCGATGCCCTGGCCCAGCGGCCCGGTCGTGGTCTCGATGCCCTTGGTGTGGAAATTTTCCGGATGTCCCGGCGTCAGCGATCCCAGTTGGCGGAAATGCTTGATCTGGTCGAGCGTCATGTCGGCATTGCCGGTGAGATACAGCAGCGCATAAAGCAGCATCGAGCCGTGGCCGGCCGACAGCACGAAGCGGTCGCGGTCCGGCCAATTCGGCTCGGCGGCGTCGAATTTCAGGAATTGGGTGAACAGCACGGTGGCGACGTCGGCCGCACCCATCGGCAGGCCGGGATGACCCGATTTCGCCTTCTCGACGGCGTCCATCGCGAGGCCCCGGATCGCATTGGCCATACGGGTGTGATCGACATGCGTCATGATGAAAATCCGCCTGAAATGAGATGCTTGGTGACGATCCGCGAGGGAGCGAATTGCCGCGGGACAAGCCTGTTGGCAAGGGGAGTGAGGCTGGATAGCACCTCAATTCCCGGAGTCCAAGGTAGTGCAACGCCGGCCAAGGGGGAAAAGTTGCTTTGCGGTGCATAGTTCCGAAGCGGCGTTGCGCTGGCCTCGCTTGCCACGTAAATTTCACCGGCTAAACGCTTGCCGAACCGCGGATTTTGCCGTGCGTCCGGCTCACGGAAGGTGCGCCCTGTCTGTCATGAGCGATCGTCCCGCCAACGGTTCGGGCAACGCCGAACCCGCTTCAGTCGACATCGATGCCGCGACGAAGCGGCTGATGGGCGCGCTCGACGCATTGGAAAGAGCCGTCGAGCGGCGGCGCGAAGCCGACCGCGACGAGAACGAACTGGCGGCCCGGATCCAGGCGCTCGGCGCCGATCGATCGCGGCTGGCCGACGAACTCGACGGATCGCTGGTGAAGTCGCGCCGGCTGGAGCGCGCCAATCGCGAAATCGCCGAACGGCTTGACGTGGCGATCGGCACCATCCGTTCGGTGCTCGATCCGGGAGGGAGTTCATGAGTCATATCAACGTCACCATCAACGGCCGGCAATACCGGATGGCCTGCGAGGAAGGGCAGGAGGCACGGCTGCTGCGGCTCGCCGAGAGTCTTGAGCAGCGGATCGGAAGCCTGCGCGGCAAGTTCGGCGAGATCGGCGATGCGCGCCTGACGGTGATGGCGGCGCTGACGGTGTGCGACGAATTGCTCGACGCCAGCAGCCGCATCCGCAGCCTCGAGGAGGAGCTCGACGCGCTGCGCGACGTCCGCGTGGTAGCGGCCGATCGCGCCAGGGCGACGCAGATCGCGGTGGCCAATGCGCTGAACGCCGCCGCCGACCGGATCGAGAAGACCACCCAGGTGCTGAACCGCACCATCGGCGGCGGCGTCGCGATCGGGTGACGCCGCGCACTTACCCTCCAGAGGAGGGTAAACAAGGCACCAATGCTTCACCCTGACTCGTTCGAACCGGCAAACCGCCCGCGTTAACGCTGGCGGTTTGGGATAACCGTGGTTACATTGGCCTTGCGAAGCTGTGTCGCGCGTCAGGAGCCATATATCCCCGGGGCCTTATCGATC
>JBAVEE010000792.1:0-1611 GCA_049587575.1 Bradyrhizobium sp. | reverse complement strand
GCGGTATCCTCGATGGTCGAGGGCGATCACGTCGCCATCCACTGGAATTTTGAGCTGACCGACAAGTCCGGCCGGGTGCGGCGGTTCGACGAGGTGAGCTTGCAGCAATGGCGCGGCGACAGGATATTCCGCGAGCGCTTCTTCTACGATCCGACCAAGGTCGCGACCTGATGTCACGATTGCACCGTTCGCAAATGGTCGAAGCATTGCGGCCTGCAATCCGCTAGCGTACGGCCTTCAATCCCGGGCAAAGGCTCGCATGGATACGTCCAGCCACGTCAGCGTCGATGAAACATCCATCCGCTACGAGGGCTGGCGGATCGTCGCGGTGTGCTTCTGGGTGGCCATCTTCGGCTGGGGCCTCGGCTTCTACGGCCAGACCGTCTATGTCGCCGAGTTGCACCGCTTGCGCGGCTGGCCCGCTTCGCTGATCTCGTCCGGCACGACCTTATTTTACTTGTTCGGGGCGCTGCTGGTCGTCTTCGTCAGCGAAGCGATCCGCAGCTTCGGTCCGCGCAACTGCCTGCTGGCGGGCGTGTGTGCGATGGCTTGCGCCGCCGTCCTGATCGGCCGGGCCACCGAACCGTGGCAGCTTTACGTCGCCGATGCCGTTTTTGCGTTCGGCTGGGCAGGGACCAGCATTGGCGTCATCACCAATACGCTCGGCCTGTGGTTCGACAAGAGGCGCGGCATGGCGATCAGCCTGGCGCTGAACGGCGCAAGCTTCGGCGGCATTATCGGCGTGCCGCTGTTGGTGGTCGCGATCGGCCGTCTCGGATTTTCCGGCGCCATGATGTCGGCTGCGATTGTGATGTTCGCGTCGACAATTCCTGTCATTGCTATTTTTGTCGGCCGTCCACCCGATCGCCGAGTCGGGACGGAATTTTTGGCCCTGGAAGCTCCGTCCGCATCGCGGATACGCGCTGGCGCGCTGCGCGACGTCGCATTCCTCACCGTATCGATCGCGTTCGCGCTGGTGCTGTGCGCCCAGGTCGGATTCGTTGTCCATCTGATAAGCTTTCTCGATCCCTTGATCGGACGCGCGCACGCCGCGATCGCGGTCGCGCTGTTGACGGCGATGGCGGTGTTCGGGCGTGTGCTGTTTTCGGCCGTGATCGACCGGCTCAACCAGCGGCTGGCATCCGCGCTCTCGTTTGCAAGTCAGGCGGTGGCGCTGGCGATCATTATCAATTCGCGCAGCGAAGTGCTGCTGATCGCGGCCTGCGCGCTGTTTGGATTTTCGGTCGGCAATCTGATCACGCTGCCTTCCCTGATCATCCAGCGTGAATTCGACCCGCGCTCGTTCGGTGTGCTGGTCAGCCTGCTCACGGCGATCAACCAGGTCACCTATGCGTTCGGCCCGGGGATCGTTGGTCTGCTGCGCGACGCGTCCGGCAGCTATACCTTGCCGTTTTACGGCTGCATCGGGCTCGAGCTGTCCGCCGCCATTTTGATCATGGTGCAGGGAGGGGCAGGACCTTATCCTGAGAGCCTGACTGGAAATGCATTCCATTATATTGGGCGTCATTCCGGGATGGTGCGCAGCACCAGAACCGGAATTTCGAGATTCCGGGTTCGATGCTTCGCATCGCCCCGGAATGACTGTCTTAG
>JBAVEE010000791.1:0-2201 GCA_049587575.1 Bradyrhizobium sp. | reverse complement strand
CCCTCCTGCTGGTGCCGTTCGCAGAAAAGCCGCCGCAAGTCCAAACAGCCGGCAAACATTGAACAACGTCATAGCGGAATCTCATTCGTCCGCAGCGGCGGCGAGGGAAATACTGGCACGCGAAGCGATTAATGCCGTGGCGCTAGCGATCGGGGCTATCTGTCGTGCGACTCCATCGTCATGGAGCCGTCATTGAACGGCGGAACCAAGCTAACCGTCAGTGGTTATGGGTGGCGGGCGATGTTGATCCTGCCCGGCGGCAATAGCGGGCGCAGTTTTGCGCGGCTTGGTCAGTAGCATCCGCGACATGCGCCATTCCTCCAGACAAAGGTACTGGCTGGCCGCATCGAGCGTCTTGCTGGTCGGCTTGGTGGTCGTCATAGCGATGGCAGCCGCGCTGGCACCGGCTCTGCTTCCGGCCGGTGATCGAATTGGCTGGGAGGGCCGGAGCGTCGCGGCCGGCGTCGTCTTTGTCGGAAGCTATCTTGCGCTCGCGGTTGGACGAATCCCCGGCCTGAGCATCGACCGGGCCGGAATCGCATTGGTCGGCGCCGGCCTCATGGTCGCATCGGGCGCCCTTACGCTCGAGGATGCCTACAAGGCGGTAGACCTCGATACGATCACGCTGCTGCTCGGCATGATGATCGTCGTCGCCAGCCTGCGGCTCTCGGGCTTTTTCGCCTTCGCCAATGCGTGGGTCATGGCGCACGCCAGACGACCTTTGATCCTGCTCGGTGCGGTCGTCGCGACCTCCGGCTTTTTTTCCGCCTTCCTTGTGAACGACGCGATCTGCCTGGTGCTTGCTCCGCTCGTGCTGGAATTGACGGTCGCACTGAGACGCCAACCGTTACCCTACCTGTTGGCCGTGGCGATGGCGTCGAATGTCGGCTCGACCGCCACGATCACCGGCAACCCGCAGAACATCATGATCGGCAGCTTCTCTCATATCCCCTACACCAAATTCGCCTTCGCGCTGGGGCCGGTCGCGCTGGTCGGCCTGATCGTCACCGCTGCGCTCATCGCCCTCTTCCACCGCGCCGAGTTCGCTGGCGCTGAACGACTGGCAGCGCCGCGACAAAAGGTCGATGTCAATCGCGTGCTGATGATCCGCGCGTTGCTGGCGACCCTGATCATGATCGCATTGTTTTTCGCCGGAGTCTTGCCGGCCAAGGCGGCCATCATCATCGGCAGCTTGCTGCTCCTGACCCGGCGGATCAAGAGCCGGCGGGTCTATGCGGAGATAGACTGGTCGCTGCTGCTGATGTTTGCCGGCCTGTTCATCATCGTGGCCGGTGCGCAGCACGCGCTTCTTAGCCCGGATATCGTCGCGGCCCTGGGTAGCCTTCATCTCGATCAAGCCCCCGTGCTCAGCACCGTGACGGCGGTGTTGTCCAACCTGGTCAGCAACGTGCCGGCCGTGCTGATGCTGAAGCCGTTTGTCGATGCGCTGAAAGACCACGACACGGCGTGGCTGGTAATCGCCATGGCTTCGACGCTCGCCGGCAACTTCACCGTCCTCGGCTCGATCGCCAATCTGATCGTGGTGCAGAGAGCAGGCGCGGCTGGCGTGACGATCGGCTTCTGGGATTATTTCAGAGTGGGCGCGCCGTTGACCATCATCACCCTCGCGATCGGAACGCTGTGGCTGTGGCTGTGAAATCGAAAATCAAGCGCAGGGGATTTAATCCGTTATCGCTCGACGCCGTCAATTTTCTCGCAGCCGACGTGCGCGGCGCGGTCGGCCCTTATCTCAATGTTTTTTTGGTTACCCAGCAGCATTGGAGCCAGACCGATGTCGGAGTGGTGACCACGGTCAGCGGCTTGCTCGGGCTCGCCGTCCAGACCCCGATCGGCGCCGCGATCGACGAAACCCGTGCCAAGCGCGGCGTCATCGTTTTCGCGCTGGCGGTATTGGCCATTACATCCGTCGCTATTTTCGCCTTTCCGACGTTCTGGCCGGTGGCGATCGCCAACAGCCTGATGGCGGTCGCCGGCGACGTCTTCGGCCCTGTGGTCGCGTCCCTGACCTTGGGCCTGCTCGCCCGGGAACTCCTGGCGCAGCCTCGAGGCGACAGCTATTTCGACGCCGAATCCCTTGAAAGCAGCGCGATCGCTTCCTGCACCGTCGTCATGAACTGGGCGGGGAAAATGATGGTGGAATTCTTCTCCACCGAGATTTCCGCCATCGTCTGCAGGGTGCG
>JBAVEE010000790.1:0-4703 GCA_049587575.1 Bradyrhizobium sp. | reverse complement strand
CTCCAGCACCGGTCGATGAAATGAGATGTTCACCACCAGCACGAAGAGCACCATCAAAACCGTAAGGCGCATGATCAGCAGGCCAAACCGGCGAATGCCGACCGCAAAATCGGTGGCCGGCGGCTTTTCGGCCAGGCTGGTCGCAAGATCGCCGAGAGCCGACTTCCCGCCTGTTCGGCACACAACGATCGTTGCGGTGCCGCTGATGACCGAGGTTCCGGCGAAGACGGCGTTGGATGCTCCGGCGGGGCTTTCCGTGCCCAAGGGCGCATCGGTGGCGTGCTTCTCGGCGGGGTACGGCTCTCCGGTCAGGAGCGCCTGGTTGATGAAGAGATCCCGGCTTTCGAGCAGCCGCGAGTCTGCCGGCACGAGATCGCCGGCGATCAATTCGACAATATCGCCGGGCACAAGTCGATCGATCGGCATCGAGACGCTGGCGCCGCTGCGTCGCACCGTCGCCTGTACGGCCACCGACCGGCGCAATGCTTCAACTGCATTTTGAGCTCGGACCTCCTGCACGAAATCGATCGTCATGCTGATCGTGACGATCGCCACAACGATGACGAAGCTCGCGACGTCTCCCGTCGCCGCCGACAATCCGCTCGCCACGAGCAGGATGATCACCAGCGGGTTGCGGAAGCGGGAAAGAAATTGCAGCCAGAGCGGCGATCGCTTGACGACGGCGGCGTCGTTGGGCCCGAAAGTTTTCAACCGCGACCGGGCTTCTTTAACATCGAGGCCCGCGGCGGTCGTCACGAGTCGCGCGAGAAGCCGATCGACCGGCTGCTTCCAGATTTCTTCCGCGCCGATTTCGTCGATTGCGGGTTTCATTGCGCCACTTCTCAAGAGTTCAGCACATCGGTGCGCATCGCAGCGACGGGACCGCTCATTGCGCTGCGATCCATCTGGCGATCTGCGGCCAATGATCTCTCAGCGTATTCGCCCCCATGAACAGCCCGATATGGCCGCCCGGCACGACCTCCTGAACGATACGGTCCTTCGCCGTGCCGATAAATTTGGCGGCATTGAGGACCTGCTCCGGAGTCGTAATGTCGTCGTCCGCGCCAGCGAGCAAATAAGCGGGGCAGGTGATGTCGTGGAGATCGAGCTTGCGGCCGAGGCCGACGAATTCGCCCCTGGCAAGGCGATTCTCCTTGAAAATCTGGTTGATCACCTGAAGATACCAGCGTCCCGGCAGGTCGATCGGATTTTCATACCAGCTCTCGAACGTCTCCTCCTTTGCGAGGTATGCCGGGTCGTCGATGTGCTCGTAGAGGTCGACATGATCCTGAATGTAGTGCTGCCCGGGATGCATGTTCTTCCATCCCTGCAGCATGAATTTTCCCTTCATCACCCCGCCGCCCAGCGCTACCAGTTCCTCGTAAAACGATGCGGGGGACTGGTGAACCATGCGTTTGATCGACCCATTCCCGGCATCCGTGTCGATGGGCGCGCCTGCGAGCACCAGCGAGTTCACCTTGTCGGGAAAACGCGCGGCGATCATCGCCGACATCCAGCCGCCCTGGCAGAGCCCGACAAGGTTCACCCGGCCGCCGAGATCGTCGATCGCCACAAGGACCTCGGCGAGGTAGTTGTCGACCTCCAGATCCTTCATATCCCCGGTGGCCGACTTCCAATCGGTCAACGCCACGTGGCCGACGCCGTTGGCGAGGAGAGTCTGCACCAGACTCTGGCCGTCATAATAGTCGGCGATCATGGCGGTATGGCCGGCATGGGGCGCGTCGATCAGCGTCGGGATCCCGACGGCATTTCCGTAATCGCGCAGCACCATGGTCCGCAGATCGAGGCGCACCTTGTTCGCCGTCGCAAGGGCCGGTCTCAGTTCGCCGTGGATCTTGATCTCTTCCTCTACAAATTTGAGGTTCTTCGCGTAAAGCTCTGTCCCCTCGTTGAGCATCGTTGCCGCCATCGCCATCGGCCAGAACGCCGGGACGCTCAGGAGCGCTGAATTTTCGGGCTCGGTCATGCTTTCCTGCTTCCGTTATTTCCGTTTGAATGAGGCACGGCCTCGGGGTTCAACAACGTCCAGGCGTGCAGGGCGATCATCAGATCCTCATCCGTCGGAATCACCCAAGCCGAGGTGCGGCTGCCTGTATGCGTAAGCCGTAGCCCACCGGCTGCATTTGCGCCTTGATCCAGATCGAGGCCGAGCCACGCGGCGTCCACGCAAACGCGGCGCCGGATTTCCGCCGCGTGCTCGCCGATTCCGGCGGTGAAGACCAGAGCGTCGATTCCCCCCAGCGACGCGGCCATTGAACCGAGCTCGCGGCCGACACGGTACACGAACAGAGCGATCGCTTGCTCCGCCGACGGATCGCCGCTCGCCAGCAGGGTTCGCATGTCGTCGCTGATGCCGGAAACACCGAACAGCCCGGACTCGTTATAGAGGAGATGGCTCACCTCGGACGCGCTCATTCCCTTCTCCTGCATCAGGTAGAGGATGACGCCGGGATCGAGGTTGCCGCACCGGCGGCTCATCGGCAGGCCATCGAGCGCCGTAAACCCCATGGTCGTGGCTACGCTCTTGCGCCGATGGATCGCACACAGGCTGGCGCCGCTGCCGAGATGGGCCACGACAACGCGACCATCGGCGGCTGCGGGCCCGAGGACGTCGGGCAGAACGCTGGCGATGTATTCATAGGAAAGGCCGTGAAATCCGTACCGCCGGATGCCCTCGGCCGCGAGCCGGCGCGGCAGCGCGAACGCCGTGGCGACCTCGGACTGCGTATGATGAAAGGCCGTGTCGAAGCAGGCGATTTGCGGCAAGGCGGGGTGAAGCTTCGAGAGCGCATCGATGGCGGCAAGGTTGTGGGGTTGATGGAGCGGTGCCAGCGGAATGAGGCGGCGAAGTCCGGCGGTCACTGCCGCGTCGATGAGGACCGGTGCGGTATACAGCGACCCGCCATGGACCACCCGATGTCCGGCCGCGACCAGTTGGCTGCCGGTAAAGTGGTCTTCCAGCCAGCGCAGCAGCGCGGCCAGCGCATCCTCGTGCGTGGCGCCTTCCGTCAGGTACTCATCGACCAGCGACGCTCCGGCGCGGTCTTTGGCCGTGAAATGGACGCGGTGGCCGATGCCTTCGCACTCCCCTTCGCAAATGATGCCCTGCCGGCTTGGGCGTTCATGCCCCGGGAATACCGAGAACTTGATGCTCGACGAACCGGCATTGAGCACGAGGATGGCGTCACTCACGGTTTCGTCCCCTTGTGGCGCGCCAGCAGCAGCGCAATCGCACAGGACCCCAGCCTGGCCAGCGTCCCGTCCGCACGGCTGGTTAGAATGATCGGCACGCGCGCGCCCAGCACGATGCCCGCCATCTGCGCGTCCGCCAGGTACTCGAGTTGCTTCGCCAGCATGTTGCCGGCCTCGAGGTCCGGCACCACGAAGATGTCGGCACGGCCGGCGACCGGCGAGGTGATCCCTTTCGTCCTGGCCGACTCGGCCGAGACCGCATTGTCGAAGGCGAGCGGGCCATCGAGAATGCCGCCGGTAATCTGGCGCCGATCCGCCATCTTGCAAAGCGCCGCCGCGTCCAGGGTGGATTTGATTTTTTCCGTGACGGTTTCGATCGCCGACAGGATCGCCACGCGTGGTGCCGGTATCCCCAAGGCGTGAGCCAGATCGATCGCGTTCTGGATGATGTCCCGCTTGTCCGCCAGCGTCGGATAAATGTTGATCGCCGCATCCGTGATGAAGAGCGGTCTGGGGTAGTCGGGCGCGTCGATCGCAAAGACGTGACTTAGGCGCCGGGCGGTTCGCAAGCCGCACTCGCCGTCGACAACGGCATGCATGAGCTCATCCGTATGAAGCGCTCCCTTCATCAGCGCCTCAACCTTGCCGGCGCGGGCCATGGCGACGGCTTGAGCGGCCGCGGCCTCACTGTGCTCGGTCGACACGATCTCGTAAGGCGCCAGATCGAGCTGCGCCAGCGCCGCCGCGGCGCGTATCCTGGCCTCCGGCCCAACCAGCACCGGCGTGATGAGATTGATGCGGGCGGCTTCCACGGCGCCAAGCAGCGACGGCGCGTCGACCGGGTGGACGACCGCGGTACGGATGGGAGCAAGGCCGCGGGTCATCCCGATCAGGAGTTCATAGCGTCGCCCCTTCTGCTGCAGCTCGACTTCGGGAAGCATCACGCGGGGTCGAGAGATCTTCTCGGTCGGCGCGATGACGTCCGCAGTGCCGGTGACGACCTGCTCCGCTTTTTGATTTACGGCCCGGCAATCGAAGATGACGCGGTGGGTTTGTTCGATCTTGTCCCTCACCTTTATCGTAACGGTGATCGTATCGCCGAGGCCGATCGCGCCCTGGAAGTGCAGGGACTGATCGACATAGACGGTTCCCGGCCCGGGGAGCTGCGTTCCGAGCACCGAGGAGATCAACGCACCACTCCACATGCCGTGGGCCACGACCTTATGGAACATGTCGCTCCTGGCGAAGGCATCATCCAGATGGGTCGGATTGATGTCACCCGACATGATCGCAAATAGTTCGATGTCCTTGTGGGTAAGTGTTCGGACAAGACTTGCCGTGTCGCCCAGCCTGATCTCGTCGAACGTTCTGTTTTCGATAAGCTGCATTCCGCTACTCCCAACTCGCTCGTTGGCCGACATGGCGACCGAAGCTGCACGCACGGCGCAATGCATGAATTGGAGCAGCAGACCACGCGATCACAACAGCCC
>JBAVEE010000789.1:0-3235 GCA_049587575.1 Bradyrhizobium sp. | reverse complement strand
GTTCCAGGGTCCGACTGCCCCGCGCATAAACGTCTTCAACGGTAAAGCCGCGCTTGGCGGCCGCGGTTTCCCGGACGGCCTCGGCGACGGTGCCCTCCTCGATGCGGCAGCGATCGAGGATGCAGGTCTTGTCGAGATGGATATGCGTCTCGATCATGCCGGGAATAACGAGACAGCCGGCAGCTTTCAGTTCCGGTCCATCCACCTGCAGAGCCGGAGCAATGGCAGCGATCGCCTGCCCCTGAACAGCAATATCGACGTTGACGAGCTCATCGTCGCGTAGAATGCAGGCGTCGCGAATAATCAGATCCATCAGCTCACCACCGCAGGAACGGCACCAAGATACGCATCGTCGAGCATCGCGCCGCGCAACTCCGCGGCCTTGCCCTGCGCCACCACCCGGCCGCCGCCGAGCACATAGCCGCGGTCGGCAATGGCCAGCGCATAGTCTGCCATCTGATCCACGATCAGCAAGGTCATTCCCTCGTCCCGCAGCCTGGTAAACTGTTCGAACAGCTCAGTCACCACTGCCGGCGCCAGACCGAGCGACGGTTCGTCCAGCAGCAGGAGTTCGGGCCGGGCCAGCAGCCCACGGGCGACGGCCAGCATCTGCTGTTCGCCGCCCGAGAGCAGCCCTGCGGCGGTGTTCAGGCGCGGGCGCAGCTTCGGAAAGCGCTCCAGCATCGTCTCGATCTCCGCGCGATCGAAATCGCCGCGACGGGTCGCGCCGAGGCGAAGATTTTCGGCGACGGTCAGCTGCGGAAACACCTGCCGCCCCTCGGGCACAAGGATCAAGCCGGCGCGCGCGACCCGATGTGCCGGAAGCGACGCAAGCTCCACGCTGCCAAGGTTGATGGTCCCCTTCACCGGGCGGATCAGGCCGCTGAGGGCTTTCATAAGGGTTGATTTGCCCGCACCGTTGGGGCCGAACATCGCTATCACCTCGCCACGGCCGACCTTCAGGCCGACCCGATCGAGCACCGCAAGCGGGCCATAGCCGGCGCTCAGTTCACCTGCTTCGAGCAAAGGCGCCCCGGCCGTTCGCGGCGCGGCCGATCCTGCCGGCATCGTCGCTCCGAGATAGGCCGCCTTGACGGCGGGATCGTTGCGCACGGCCGCGGGCGGTCCCGCCGCAATGCGGCGTCCGGCATCGAGCACGATGATCTCATCCGAGATCGACATTACCAGCGCCATGTCATGCTCGACGAGCATGACGGCAAGACCGGCGCGCGCCAGACGTTGCAGAAGGACACCGAGCCTGACCGTGTCGGCTTCGTTGAGCCCCGCGGCCGGCTCATCGAGAAGAAGCACGCTTGGCGCGGTGCCGAGGGCGCGGGCGATCTCGACAAGCCGGCGATCAACATGCGGCAGTGTCGCGGCAAGTCTGGTTTCCGATCCGGAATAGCCCACGAGAGACAGCAGCGCCCGCGCCAGCGCCGTCGACGCCTCGCCGCGCCAGGCGCCGCGCAGCAGGCCAAGGCGGACATTGTCCAGCACGCTCAATCCTCCGAAGGGTTGCGCGGTTTGAAACGTTCGGGCGAGGCCCGCGCGCGCGACCGCATGCGCGGGTTGGCCCGTGATCTCACGGCCACCTACACGCACGGTCCCGAAATCCGGTCGCTGGAAACCGCTGACGAGATTGAGCAGCGTGGTTTTACCGGCGCCATTGGGACCGATCACGGAGGTCACGCGGCCGGGCTGCGCGGTCATGTCAACGCCGGCTACGGCAACGACGCCGCCGAACGCAACGCGCACGCCTTCGGCTGCGAGGCTCCCGCGAGAGCCCGAGAGGTGAGCCAAAGCCAGATCAACATCGGGCTTCGATTTTGATTCGGGTTTCTCTGGCATCACCAGACCCGCAACCGCGCCGGCAATCCCGCCCGGCGCCACCCAAAGCACTATCAATAAGCCCGCGCCGAAAACCAGCAGGCGATATTCCGCGAGGCCCGCAAGCATCTCCGGCAAGAACACGACGACCGCTGAACCGACCAGCGGCCCAAGGGTGCGGCCCGCGCCGCCGACGACCACTACCAGCAGAAACAGGATCGACTGCGAGAACGGAAATGAGCTTGGCGCGATGAACCCCGTCAGCGCCGCCTGCAAGCCACCGGCCAGACCGGCCGCCACAGCGGCCAGCACGAAAGCGGCGGTGCGCACCGGCAGCGCGCTGATGCCAACGCCACGAGCCGCCGCCGGCGCAGAGGCAATGGCCTGCATCGCCAGCCCAAGTGGGCTTCGCGCGAAATAGTGAAACGCGACGAGCGCAAGGACGCACAAGCCGCAGGCCAATAGCGCCGTGCCCCCGGTTCCGAACGGTGCTGGAATTCCGCTGAGGCCGCTGGAGCCGCCGGTGAGATCGCGCCACTCGACCGAAACGGATTCGACGATGAAGCCGAAAGCGATGGTCACCATGGCGAGATAGGGACCCGTGACCCGAAGCGCCGGAATCGAGAGCACCGCGGATATCGCCCCAACCAGCAGCACGGCGAGCGGCAAGGCTTCCCAGAAATTCAACCCGGCCTTGGTCGTGAGAATTCCGACGCCATAGGCGCCAAGCGCCAGGAAACCGCCCTGGCCGAGAGACACCTCGCCGGCGAGGCCGAGCAATATATTCAACCCGACACCGACAAGCGCCGTCGTCGCCAGAGTTCCCAACAGATATGCGTAGTAGCCGGGCGCGAGCAGGCAGATGGCGACCGCCGCGGCGCCGACCAGCACCGTGATCGCCGCGACGATGGCTTTCATACGCGCACCCTGGTCCGGCCGCCGAACAGTCCGGATGGCGCGAGCACAAGGGCTGCGATGACGGCGGAGAATGTGACGATCTGGGTGCTGCCGGAACCAAGCCACGTCGTGGCGCAGGCTTCCACCAGACCATAGGCTAAACCAGCCATCACCACACCCCAGGGATTGGTGAGGCCACCGAGGATAGCCACCGCGAATGCCTTGATCCCGAACAAAGTACCCATGTCATAGGCAACGTTGTACAGCGGCGCGATCAGGATGCCGCCGATCCCGGCAAGAAGTGCTGCCGCCGCGTAAGTGAGCGCGATCAGCAATGTTACGTCGATGCTCATGAGCCGTGCGGCATCCGGGTTCTCGACCGCCGCCCGCAGTTTCAGCCCGAGCCCGGTGCGGTGCATTCCAAGATGCACCAGCAACGCAAGCCCCAGCCCGACCAGGGGAACCGCGACCTGCAACGGAAAGATGCCGATATGGCCGATGACCCAGGGAT
>JBAVEE010000788.1:0-2933 GCA_049587575.1 Bradyrhizobium sp. | reverse complement strand
AAATTCGCCGAGGAAGAGCTTGAACGCGAAGCACTGGAATGGTCGACCACGCGCGGCTCCCGGTCGGGACGGGTCGCCTGGCAGTTCACGCAGGAACTGGCGGGACGGCTGGGGGTAAAACTGGCCGGCAAGTAAGAGTTCGCGTTCCCTGGACGATGCGGCGCTGAGCCAGGCTTACTCTGAAATCAAGGTTGCGATGATCCCGGGGCTGTGCGGAGCAGCGAAGGACGCTGCGCCCGCCTCCGGGACACCTGAGCCTCACGCCCCGTTGAGGAATTGCAGCGGGTCGACCGGGGTTGAGCCCTTGCGGATCTCGAAGTGGAGTTGCGGTGACGCCACCTCACCGGACTGCCCGGATTTGGCAATGACCTGCCCACGCTTGATGGTGTCGCCGCGCTTCACCAGCAACTCGCTCGCATGGGCATAGGCGGTGACGTAGCCGTTGCTGTGCCGGATCAGCACCAGATTGCCGTAACCCTTGAGTTCATTTCCGGAATAGGCAACGACGCCGTCCTCGGCAGCCTTCACCGGCGTGCCCTCAGGCACCGCCAGATTGATGCCGTCATTGGATTTGCCGTTGGTCTTGGCACCGTAGCTCGTGATGACCTTGCCGCGGACCGGCCAGCGGAAGGTCGGCAACGCACCCGTTGCCTCGGCGGCCTTGACCGGCGTTACGGCCGCACTGTCTTCGACCGTCGTCGCCTGCGCCAATCGCGCCTTTTGCTGGGGATCGGACGTCACGGCAGCCATTTTGGTCGTCGGCGGCACTGACGCCGCGACAGACTGCGCGCCGGCAGCAACTGCCGGCTGCGCAACCGGAGCCATCGCGGCGGTCTTTGCCCCGGGCACCGTGAGCTTCATGCCCAGCGGGAGTTTTGCGGATGGTTCGATGCCGTTGGCCTTGGCGAGTTCAGCGACCGGGACATGATTGCGCCGCGCAATACTGAGCAGCGTATCGCCGTGATTGACGACATGGACCGAAGGCGGCGCGCTGGCGGCGGCCAGCGGCTTGCTCGCGGGAACCGCCAATGCGGGCGCGGCAGCCGTCGCGGCGGGACGCGGAATGATCAACTGCTGCCCCGGAGAAAGGACGCGCGGCCCCTTGTATCCATTGGCCTGCAGGATCGCCGCGGTTGAAACGTTGTAACGGCGAGCCAATAACTCGAGCGTGTCGATGGTGCCGACGATGATGGTGGTGCCTTGGGCCGGGGCATGAGTCGCCGCGACCGAATGTGGGACGCTGCCGGTGGTCGCGATCGGATGCGCGGGCGGAGCATAAGAGGCAAGTCCGCGCCCTCCTCCAGACACCCCTGCATTGGCGGCCGGATAGGACTGCGGGGCGGCAATCGCCGGTGGCAGGGCCTGCGACTGGTATTGCGGGTGCGGGCGGGCATATTGCGGGAGTTCGCGCCGCTCGGCGGTGGCGGTCGGCACTGCGCCCGTGGCCTCAGGCTGGGAGGCAAAGGGATTTTGAGAAAGGCGCGACGACATATCGGCGCTGCAGCCGGCAAAACCGATCGACATCAGCGCCAGTACCGCGACTTGCGGTACGCGACGTGAGCAAAGCAACTCGACGACACGGGACATGGTTACTCACTCGTACGCAACAAATTACTGTTTTGAGTAAACACCTCCTGAGTAAACAACCGCTTAAGCTTACGAATAGGTTGGCGGGACAGCCGATCCGGTTTTTACAGCTCGCGGGCAATACCGGGCAGCGCCGGCACGAAGCGCACGTCGACGAGTTGCTTGCGCTCGAACCCGGCGTCGGTCCTGACCATGCGGATCAGGGTCTGGGTCCCCTGATGCGGTCCGACCGGCGCGATCAGGACGCCGCCGGCGTTAAGCCGCTCGGCGAGCGCGTCGGGGATCTGTTCCATCGCCGCAGTCACGATGATGCGGTCGAAATTGCCGGCATCGGCTGGCACGTCGAAGCCGTCCCCCAGCAACACCTCGACATTGTCGCAACCGAGCTTCGCAAGCCGCGGCCGCGCACGGTCGGCCAGCGTCCGGTAACGCTCGATCGTCAGGACGTAGCCGCAAAGCCGGGACAGGATGGCGGCCTGGTATCCGGAACCGGTGCCGATCTCGATCGCCCGGTGATGCTTCTGCAACTGCAGCTGTTCCGTCATGTAAGCCACCACGAAGGGTTGGCTGATGGTCTGACCGCAGGCGATGCCAAGCGCGCTGTCGCGGTAGGCATGGGCTCGATCCGCCGCCTCGACGAACATCTCGCGCGGAATCGCTTCCATGGCGCGGAGCACCGCCTGATCGCTGATCCCGCGCCGCCGCAGGCTGAGCTGAAACATCATCTTTTCGGGCGGATCTTGGGTAGTGGACATATCGATCCCATGGGTCGCTCGCCGGCCAGGCGGGCCGCCAAGTCCGGCAGGTTGATGCCATAAGCCCTGCCAGCCTAACGAAATATTTCAGTTCAAAACCGTATTCCCGCCGTGGAACCCGTATACACTGCCGGGGTTAGCTGATCGGGCGACCAAGCCTGCTCGTGCCACTCCGGGAGCCGAAACGGCTGGTCGGTGGCGCGACGGCACATATCGACATTGCACCGGGTGTCGTTATTTGCGAACCTTTGGCTCTGGGATGGGGCAAGGACTCAATTCATGATTGCGACGCGGCCGGCGGGCGGTTCTGTGTTCCTCGTCGAGGACGAGGTCATGATCCGCATGATGGTTGCCGATATGCTTGAGGAACTCGGCTACAGCGTTGCTGCCGAAGCCGGTGAAATCAACGAAGCCATCAGGCTTGCCCAATCGGCCGAATTCGATTTCGCCATTCTCGACGTCAACGTCAATGGCAAGGTGATTTCGCCGGTCGCCGACCTGATCAAGGCGCGCAACCGCCCTTTCATCTTCGCGACCGGCTATGGCTCATCGGGCCTCCCGGAAGAATACCGCGACCGGCCGGCGTTGCAG
>JBAVEE010000787.1:0-3961 GCA_049587575.1 Bradyrhizobium sp. | reverse complement strand
ATGCGGAGGCGAACTGACCGGCCGTCACCAATGCAGCCGCGACAACGACCCCGTTAAAAACCCTGCGCGATAAGATCATCTTGAGCTCCGTGTTCGACCTGCGCGGCCGAACGCCGGTCAATCAAGCATGACCGATTTCCGCGCGCACCTCCATTACGGTGCAGACGCCAGCAATGTTACCTCACGACGCCCGAAATGAAGCCGGGCTTGCGCCGCGGTGGCTTGATTTCCTTCTTCAAAAAGCAGTGAGCGTCTTTCCCGGCATATCCCGGCCGGGCATAGGTCCAGGCCCGGCATTTGTTGTCGCCGACGCAAGCCGCCTTGCAGGCCTCCTCGCGCTCGCCCCGCTTGAGTTCGAAACTGCGGTAATCACCGCCGGATCGGTCAATCGAGGTCTCGATCGCTCCGTTGCGCGGTTCGACCACGCCGGCGCCGCGCACGCCCGAAACGCAGCAATCATCCGGGATGCGTGCCGGTACGCCGTTCTTCAGCCAGCAGATCGCGCTGCCGGCGGTATCGCTCGGATAATTGAAGCTCCACGCCCGGCAACGCCGGTCCCGCTCGCACAGCAGCGCACAATCCGCCGGATCGCCCGAGGGCACCGCTGAACTCAGATAATCGCCGCCCGGACGATCGAAGTTGGCCTGGGCAAATGCCGGTCGCATGCCGGTGGCGGCCGCAAAAAAAGCGAGCGCCACCAAACAGGCCCGGAGCAGGCGGCCTCCCCACATTCGCGATGCTTTCAACTGATTGGACTTCCCCGCATTTTGCGGGTTGTCATTTGATCGCCACGAACCTGTACGGCGGATGAACGGTGCGCAACCCGGCCCCTTGGCCCCGAGAAACGGACCAAGCCTTGCCCGGCTTCGCGTTGCGTGCGTCAACGCGGCCCGTCGGGTCCGGAGCATGCTCCAGCTAGAATGCGTATTCGTCATAGGCGGGTTCTACAGAACCCTGCCAGGGGCCATGAAACTTCTCCAGCATCTCTTCGGCAGGGCTTTGGCCGGAATCCATGATCCGGTCCAACGGCTCGAGATGGCGGGTTTCATCGCGTCCGAAGTGATCGACGTGGCCGCGCCGGCGCAGCCCGGCATGCGACAACGCCAGGCATTCCTTGGCGATCTCGAACAGATAGCGATCCCTGATTCTGGCCTTGAAGCCGAGGCGCGGCACGTCGTCACGCAGCGACTGGCGTTCGTGCGCATTCCAGGATTTGACGATGTCCCATGCGGCGTTGAGACTGGTATCGTCGTAGAGCAATCCTACCCAAAACGCGGGCAGCGCCGGCAGCCGTCCCCAGGGCACGCCGTCGGCGCCGCGCATTTCCAGATAGCGCTTCAACCGCACCTCGGGGAAAATCGTCGAAAGATGGTTGGCCCAGTCCGACAGCGTCGGACGCTCGCCGGGGAATGCGGAATTCTTGCCGTCGAAGAAATCGCGGAACGACGACCCCGCCACATCGATATAGGCATCGCCGCGCTTGACGAAATACATCGGCACGTCCAGCGCATAATCGACCCAGCGTTCGAACCCCATGCCGTCCTCGAACGCCCATGGAATCATCCCGGCGCGCGCATTGTCGGTGTCGCGCCAGATCTCGGAGCGGAACGACAGGAAGCCGTTGGCTGCGCCTTCCGTGAACGGCGAATTGGCGAACAGCGCGGTCGCTACCGGCTGCAGCGCCAGCGATACCCGGAGTTTCCTGACCATGTCGGCTTCGGAGGAGAAGTCGAGATTGGTCTGCACCGTGCAGGTCCGGTACATCATGTCGAGGCCGTATTTGCCGACCTTCGGCATGTAGCCGGTCATGATCTTGTAGCGCCCCTTGGGCATCATCGGAATCTGCGCCCGCGACCATGACGGCGTCATGCCGAGCCCGAGAAAACCGATACCCAGCGGTGCTGCGATCTCGCGCACCTGCGCCAGATGCGCCATCAACTCGGACTGGGTTTGATGCACGGTCTCGACCGGCGCGCCCGACAACTCGAATTGCCCGCCGGGCTCAAGCGAAATCGCGCCGCCGCCGGTGACATCATAGAGCCCGATGATGTTGCCGCGCTCCACGATCGGCTCCCAGCCGAGCAGCAGCTGCATGCCTTCCAGCAGCGCGCCGATGCCGCGCGCGCCTTCGTAAGGCACGGGATGATGGCCGCTCAGCGTAAACGGCGTTTTTTCGTGTTCGGTGCCGATCCGGAATTCGGATTTGGGCTTCACGCCCGCTTCCAACCACGCGACCAATTCCTCGCGCGATTGCAGGGGCGTCATATCGATCTGGTCACGCGCCATGCAGATTCCGGATGTAAGGCGTTTCGACCGAACGCGCGCGGTGTCGGGAGTATCCGCGAACCAGGCAGTCCGCGGATGCGAAAGGCAAAAACAATATCATCGGGCGGGCGCGCCGTCTCTGGCGGCGAGCGATGGAGCCTCGCCGCAAGAGCAGCCCAGCCGGTCAAGCAGACCGCTGAGTTTTACGGCATCCGCGTCGGAAAGTTTCGAACCAACGTATTTTTCGATCGCGGCCGAATACGCGCTCCACATCTTTTTCTGCAGCTCGCGTCCGGCCTCGGTGATCTCGACGAACTGACCGCGCTTGTCGATCTTGCATTCGCGGCGCGCCGCCAGCCCCTCGTCGACCAGCCGGTCAATCAGCCGCGAAGTCGAGTATTGCGGGATCAGCATGTGCTTTTCCAGCTCCACCGGGCGCATCTCACCCGACGGCGCGCGCGACAGTTCGAGCAGCGCGTCGTACCAGGCCAGCGGCGGGAAACCGGCCTTCTTCAAATCCTGCTCGACGGCGTCAAGCACGCGGCTCTGGACTCGCATCAAGCGAATCCAGGCGGCGGTCGCCTCGGTCGATGGTTTGCGCTTCATGGCCTGGTCCATAAATCTGCGGACAGTCTACCGCACTAAATGCAGCTGCATCAATCTTGACTATTTCATGCAGATGCATTTAGTCATTTAATGGCGTTTTCAAGCGAAGTGGATACCGGTTCACGTGAAGAAAACGCCTCAAAACAGAGATTTTGAGCCTGCCAGGTTCTGATCCAACCAGAACCTGCCGGGCTTTGGCGCCTATAGCCAATAAACCGAAGGAAGGGAAATGCCCATGAAGCTGTATTATTCGCCCGGAGCCTGTTCGCTTTCACCCCATATCGCGCTTCTGGAAGCGGATCTGCCCTACGATTTGGTCAAGGTCGATCTGCGGGCCAAGAAGCTCGATAACGGCGACGACTACCTGAAGATCAATCCCAAGGGTCAGGTGCCGGCGCTGGCGCTCGACAGCGGCGAACTCGTGACCGAAGGCCCGGTTATCGTCCAGATGATCGCCGACAAGGTTTCGGCCAGGAATCTCGCGCCCGCGCGCGACAGCGCCGAGCGCTACAAGCTGCTGGAGTGGCTCAACTTCGTCGGCACGGAATTGCACAAGAACTTCGGACCGATGTTCAGCCCAGTGCTGGCAGACGACGCCAAGGCCTTCTTCAAGGATCGGGTGATGGGCAAATTCAAATATCTCGACGGTCAGCTGGCCGGCCATGACTATCTGATGGGCAAGCAGTTCACTGTCGCCGACGGTTATCTGTTCACGATGCTGTGCTGGGCCGACCGGATGAACTTCGATCTCTCGGGACTGAATAATTTATTGGCCTACAAGGCCCGCGTCGCGGCACGGCCGAAGGTGCAGGAAGCCCTCACCAAGGAAGGCCTGTTGAAGGCGGCGTGAGACTTCAAGGCTGGCAATAAAGCGAGGGGCCGGGTCAATGATCGGCCCCTTATTGTCGGTTCGTCATTCCGGGGCGATGCGAAGCATCGAACTCCGATGTGCAATTGCACATCGGAGAATCTTGAGATTCTCCGATGCGCAATTGTGCATCTGAGGTCTGGTGCTGCGCACCATCCCGGAATGACGGAGTGCGTTTCGTCGCTTCGCTCCTCGCAACGATGTCCGTTAAGCCGCCGCCAG
>JBAVEE010000786.1:0-9668 GCA_049587575.1 Bradyrhizobium sp. | reverse complement strand
TCATGATACTGACCGGCGGCGTCGAGGCTGCGGTGGGAAAATCGGCGTTGGTCGGTTTGCCCGTGGGCACCCCCGGTATCAGGGCCGCGAGCGGCCCTGCAGCCGGCGGCGCATTCCATGTCGGCGCGTAACGCGAGATCAGGCCATCGTAGACCCGCTCCTCCATGTTGGCCACGATCTGATGGCGATCCGTCAGCGCCCGGAAGATCGCGCAATCCGACGGCGTACAATGGTCGCGCACAGCGAGCGCATAGGCCATCAGCCCATACCGGTCGCGCTCGATCGCGTGGCGCAGCGCCTGCAGCTCCGGTGTCATGTTTTTGTCGGCTGCCGCCACGTCACCGAATGCTGTCAGCCGGGTGATTTGCGAGGCCGCATAGGACAGCGCCGCGGCGGCCGACTCGGCGGAGCCGAACAACGCCTTCTCGCACGCAGCCAGAACCGCATCCCCGGCCAGATCATCGACACAGGACAACGCCGGCAGGGTCGCGATCACCGGCGCAGGCGACCGGATCTCCCCGGTCACGCCCGAACCGAAACCACGGATCGTCGCCGCCGCCGCGACACCGACGGCCAGCAGCGTGATAACCGTCAGCGCGCCGTTGGCCACCGACTTCTCGGCGCGCAACAGCGTTATGAGGACGATCACCCCGAAAAATCCCGCCGCGGCCAACGTCAGCCACACCGGAAAGCTCGGCGAACGCCAAATCTGATCGAGCGAGTTGGCCCAGGCCCAGTTCATGCGCGATGTCCCTCAACGCAGCATAAAACGCATTCGGCAAAGGTAGATGCCGATTCTTTCGCGCTCAGCTTTCCGCAGCATGATTCCGCGAACGGGGCCTTTTGACGGCGGAGGCGATGGAAAACCAATTCGCCCGGCCGTGCGCATCATCTTCAGGAAATGGCGAGCTGACTTTCCTTGGCCACCCGTTCGAATGCTTCGGTCGAACTCTTGATCCTGTACTGGCAATCGTCGCCGTCGGTGGGAAGCAACCGGATCACCTCATAGGTGCCGCTCGCGGCCGGACGAGCGACATTGCTGGCCGTAAAATAGACAGTCTCACCAACGTTGTATTTATGCTTCAACGCCCTCTCCATCACGCAAAAACGCCGGCTCCGCCCACGGTCCCCGCTTGCGTCGGCCGACTGAAAAACAGCGGCTGTATAGCACGGGGTGCGTCTTCTTGACCAGTTACATCAGCACATGGCAAATACGATAATTTTGCAGATTTTTCAGTGGGATAAACGCCGGATCGCCGGTTCCAGGACCGAACCCGCGCTGGCGGTAAGGCCAAGCCCCGCGCCGGCAAGAATGGCCGTAATGAGCTCGCGATCGGCCGCGCCGCTGCCGGAAGGAGCCGAGGCGCAACCGGCGGCCCGAAATCAGTCAATCGAACGTCAGGCGGCGGGCGGCAGCTCGCCGTTGGGACTGGCGTGGTCGACCGCCTTGGGAAGTTGCTGCGCCAAAATCTGGGTGATCTGATCGACCGGAATATTGTACTTTGCGGCCAATTGCCTGACGGTGTCGCTGCCCAGCACCTGCTGCAATTGCTCGGCCGTGATCGGCAGGTTCTGACCGTTACCGATCCAGGATTTGACCTGATCGCCGAGACCCGCCTGCTGCAATTTGGCGACGATCGCGGAGAGCCCGCCCTGACTGCCATTGCCGAGCACTTCGCTCAGCACGACCGGAAGTACGGCGCTCTCGATCTGGCCGAGCGCGCCCTTGAACGCGGGTGAATTTTCCAATGAATCGAAAATGCCCATGATCGGACCCTCTTGCTGAATGCGCGACGTCGGTTTGAAATTCAGACCGCTTTCGCAGCCTGCCGTCAAGACACGATACGGCCCGAAATCCGCAAATCGCGGGCTCACACCGTCTCGAATCTGTCAATCACCAGAGTCTCGGCAAGAGCCGCGCCGGTCCATTCCTGAAACGCCGGCAACGCCATCATCGTGTCCATGTAACGCTGCAACACCGGCGTCACCGCGATCGCGTAGCTGCGAAAACGATGCACCACCGGCGCGAACATGGCGTCCGCCCCGCCGAAGGCGCCGAACAAAAACGGCCCGGATTTGCCAAAACGCTCGCGGCACTCGGTCCAGATCTCCTGAATGCGCGCGATGTCGGCGCGGGCCGCCGTCGACAGTTCGATGGCGCCGACCGGCCGATGCAGGTTCATGCCGCATTCGTTACGCAGCGCCGCGAAACCCGAATGCATCTCTGCCGAAATCGAGCGCGCATGCGCCCGGTGCGCCCGCTCCTCGGGCCATAACCGTGTTTCAGGAAACCGTTCGGCGAGGTATTCGATGATAGCCAGTGAATCCCAGATCGTGACATCGCCATCGATCAGCGCCGGCACTTTACCCGAGCGCGTAAAGCCAAGAATCCGCTTTTTATCCGCGTCGCCGGTGTAGAGCGGAATGAACACTTCTTCGAAGGCGATGTTGTTGGCGCGGAGCGCCAGCCACGGCCGCATCGACCACGACGAATAATTCTTGTTGCCGATCACGAGCTTCAACGACATGCGACGATCCCTTTTTGGCATGTCATTGTGCCATGGCATGCGGCGCGCGTTCAAGGCGCGCCTGCCGCGATCGTGCCGGTTGCCGCTATCAACCAGGCAGAGCCAGTTCCGGTTCAATCACAACCGATCGTGCTCCCACCCCCTCAATCCCATTTCGGCGCGAAACCGAAATCGGTGAGCCGGCCCTTGGCGCTTCCCATCTGGGAGATCTGGCGCATCTCCTGTTCAGAGAGCGCGAAGTCGAAGATGTCGATATTTTCGGACAGCCGTTCGATCTTGGAGGTCCGCGGTATCGCCGGAACATTCTGTTGCACCAGCCAGCGCAGGCAAACTTGCGCGGCGGTCTTGCCGTGGGCTTGCCCGATCTGCGCCAGCGTCTGGTCGTTCTTGATACGGCCCTTCGCAATGGGGCTATAGGCGACGACCGCCATGCCATGGCGCGCGCAGGCGTCCAGCACCTTGGTCTGGTCGAGGTAGGGATGATATTCGACCTGATCGCACGCCAAAGGTTCCGGGCAGACGGCGATCGCCTCTTCGATCAACGCCACGGTGAAGTTCGAGACCCCGATGTGTCTGCTCATGCCGAGCTGTCTGACGCGCGCCAGCGCGCCCAGCGTCTCCGCCAGCGGCACCTGCGGGTTTGGCCAATGCAGCAGCAAAAGGTCCACTTCGGAAAGCCGGAGCTTTGCCAGGCTTTCCTTGGTCGATCGTTCAAGGTCATTCGGCGCGAAATGGTTGGTCCAGATTTTGGTCGTCACGAACACCTCGTCACGCCTGACGCCGGACGCGTGCAGACCCTCGCCGACCTCGCGTTCGTTCTCGTAGACCTGGGCGGTGTCGATGTGGCGATAGCCGAGCCTTAGCGCTTGCTCGACCAGGCGCGCGCAGCTGCGCCCGCGCAGCTCCCAGGTGCCTAGCCCGATCGCGGGGATCCTAGCGCCGTTGGCCTCGACAAATTGCATCACGGGAACCCGGGCAAATAGGGAGCCATTATGTCTGGCCGGAGATGCGCTGCCAACACGTCTGCGCAGGGTTTGTTCCGGTTTCGCGAACGGGCCTTTTCTGGATCACGCCGTTCTGGATCTCGGCCTGGCCAACGCGGAAAAAACCGTCTCCGGGGCGTGGGCGATCACAGCAAGAAGCGCGCGCGCAGGCCCGCGCGGCATGCGTTTGCCCTGCTCCCAGTTGCGAATAGTCTCGACGGGAACGCCGAGCCGGGTTGCGAATTCGAGCTGGGTCAGCCGGGCGCGGCGGCGAAGATCGCGAACGGCAGGAGCTGTCGCCACTTGTCCAGCCACGACCGAAGGTGTTCCCGGCGCAGCGGAAGTCGTCACCGGCGCAGGGAGCGGCATTGCCGGAGCCAGCGGAAATTCCCGCCCGTCTCGCAATTCGACGATCCGTCCGTCCGCTTTCAGTCGCAGGCGCTGCATGTTCCACCCGATTCAAAACGCGATTCAGGGCCTAAAACCGGAATCACCTTCGCTGATCGCGCCACGAAATAGTCGGCGACGTGCGTTAAGGCCTGATTAACGATACCCGGACCCGCCCTACCCCTGTCCTTTGGGTCGGGCCGCGCCGATATGCCGGGCCATATTCGGTGTGCTGGCGATTTGACAGAATTGCTGAACTCGTCTGAGCTGTCGCGTGACGCACATCAATGGGCGGCATCCGGCCCTGACCGATATTCGGGGCCGCAGCGGGCTCGAACGCTCATGAATGTGCCAAGCGCAAGCGTTGTTATGGCAATGGCCTGGATCGCGGCGGCGCAGGCGACGGACTGTCCGCGCCAGGGAAGGCTCGGAACTTCGCGCGTTCTTGCCGTCGATCCCGCCACCACTCCGCGGGTCGGACTGAGAAGCTTTCCGCAGACGCTGCCGCTAAGGGACCACGAGGTCGTGCTGACGTTCGACGACGGGCCATGGCCGCGCACCACCGCACGGGTGCTGGCAGCACTGGCGCATGAATGTGTCCGGGCAACGTTTTTTCTGATCGGAAAACCCGCCTCGGAGCACCCGGACATGGTGCGCAAGATCGCGGCCGGGGGCCACACGATCGGGCATCACACCTGGTCGCACCCCAATCTGGCGCGGATCAAGCCGGGCGAGGCAACGGAGGAAATCGAGCACGGTATTTCGGCGGTCGAGATGGCGTTGCACGGAGTTGCGACCACCACCCCCAGCACGCCCTTTTTTCGCTTTCCCGGTTTTGAGTCGACGCCAGCGACACTCGATCTTCTGCAATCGCGCGGAATCGTGGTGTTCGGCGCCGATCTTTGGGCGAGCGACTGGGATCCCATGACGCCCAGGCAGGAACTGAAGCTGATCACCGGCAGGCTCAAGGCCGCCGGCAAGGGAATCATCCTGTTCCACGATCCCAAAGCCCAAACAGCAGCCATGCTGCCAGCCTTCTTGCGCTATCTCAGGGACAATGACTATCACGTGGTATCCGTGGTGCCGGCTTCGCCCGGCGCGGACGGCGCACACGGATTCCGAAGCCGCCTGTGAAGGCCATACAATTAAGGCCGCATTCATGTCGCGGTATGTAATGATCGGCCCTCTTGGGAATGCATGACGGTATTGGTTTCATGAGCGGCAATGTGTTGGGTGGCGTTCGGCCGTGGGTGGCGCTCATCTGGGGGCTCATTGCCTGCGTTGTCGCGCCGGCCGCGTGGGCCGCGGACTGTCCCGGCCATCCCGACGCGCTGGGCACCTCGCGCACGCTCGTGGTCGATCCCCGGGAGCATCGCCTGGTCGGCACCATGCAATATCGGGAGACGCTGCCGCTTGCAGATCATGAGGTGGTGTTGACGTTCGACGACGGGCCGCTGCCGCGCTACAGCAACCAGGTTCTGGAAATCCTCGCCTCGCAATGCGTGAAGGCAACCTTCTTCGAGATCGGGCGCATGGCCCAGGCCTATCCGGAAGGCATCCGCAAGCTGCGCGACGCCGGCCATACCATCGGCACCCACACCCAGAATCACCCGCTCAGCATGAACCACATGTCGATCGAACGCGCCAAGCAGGAGATCGACGAGGGGATTGCCTCGGTGAAGGCGGCCCTTGGGGACGACGCTGACACCGCGCTCGCTCCGTTCTTTCGTATCCCCGGATTGCTGCGCGCCGACGCTGTCGAGGACTATCTGGGCGCGCAGGGCATTCAGATCTGGAGCGCCGATTTTCCGGCTGACGACTGGCGGCATATTCCCTCCTCGCGGGTATACGATCTTGCGATGAGCCGGCTCGAGGCCAAGGGAAAAGGCATTCTGTTGCTCCACGACATCCAGGCGCGAACCGTCGTCGCGTTGCCGCGGATCCTCACAGAACTGAAGGCGCGCGGCTATCACATCGTCCATGTGGTGCCGGCGACCGCGGAGCGGCCGGCGACCCCGACGGAGCCGGAGCAATGGCGGTTGCACCCGGACTCCGAAAACGTCGCGATCGCGCACTGGCCAAAAATCCCCAATTTCGTTTTTGCCGATACCGCCACGCTTCCCGCGCCCGCGCTGTCGGATTTCGCCTGGCTGGACGCCCGGCCGGTCGCCCTGGCCGAACCGTTCGATCGCACAGGGCAGCCCGCCCACGGCGTTCCGCTGCCGCGGGAGGCGCTCTGGCCCCGGTTATCCGAGCTGCCGCCGGAGCGCGGCGCCGTTACCTTGTCGGCGCCGGCGAAGAGCCTTTTCGAAATGCCGGAGGGACTCCACGTCGCCCTGCACGGGGTCACTCCACCCTTGCATCACGCCGAACAAGCCGGATCCGGCGCGACCGGCAAGCCGGTTTCGGCCGATACCGGCGATTCGCGGCGCGTGGCCCGCGGGAAGCGTCGTCTCGCACACGGCCCGGAACGCGGCCGGCGACACGGCAGATCCAGGGTTGCAGATCACGCAACCCCGCCCGCAGCCGCGACCCATCGCGGTGCGCTGAAACATTTGGTCCAGGTCAAGAAGAGAAACGTTTGACGGCTCAATCCGTCACGATCTTTGAAACGCACAACAAGACGATCAGGCCAAGAAACAGCAGGTCGATATAGGCCTTCATTTCGCCGGCATGGCGCATACCCCCAACCTCATTGACGATCTGCTTGCGGGCCGCCGATGCCGCAGGCCCCTCCCCGGCCAGCCCCGCCATACGCCGCGCCTCGCCCTCGAGCCGCTCGATGCGCTGAAAGAAATAGAATGAACGCAACGCCGATGCCGCCCGCATTGCGGCGTAGACCAGCACCAGTATCGCAACGACGGCGCGTTGATGATACTTCTCCAGGAAATTCAGGCTGTAATAAACCAGCGCCAGGAAAATGAAATTGGAGAGGAACCGATAGGCGTAGCTCAGGAGTTGCATGCGCGTATTCCCCTCCAGGGTAAGCTTGGCAGTCTGGATCGAGCGCTACTCGAAGATCTGTCGTCAAACCGGAATCGCCGCCTCAGTCCCGCATCGGTCCATATGCTCCGTTGCTCAGCGAAGCTACCAAATGCTCGCCTCGCATCGAATGCCGATTGGGCTTGGGGAAATTGCTCGATACCGGCAGCCAGCCACTCTATGCCCGCACCACCCGGCTTCGGGTCGGCAGGGCGTTCCGCAATTTCTGGTGCGCTCGGAGCGCATCAGGCCAGCGGTCTTCGCGTTGTTTTCATTGGCTTTTCCATAATATTGGCCGACATTTGCATGCCACTTTGTTGCCGAATTGTATCCCACTTGTGCACCGAATTTCACGCGGCTCCAATAGAGCAGCGGATTTCTAATCCGTGGGTTGCAGGTTCGAATCCTGCTGGGTTCGCCACCAGCAAAATTTTACTCTGCATTTTCAATCAGTTGGCTCCGGTTAGTCACTCGATTTTAGATCGGTTAGTCACTGCCTGTTCTTCATCTGTCTTTTCTGCGCCGTGGCGACCAGCGCCATAGCCCCAATCGCCTGCTCGTCCTGCTCGACTTCCTCGATGTACTTCTGCAACTCAGCAAGACTGCTGTGGCCACCGATCGATTGCAGTTGGGCATTCGTGGCGCCAAGCTTGTACAGCGTGTACAGCGCCGCCTTGCGCACCCCGTGAGCCCGGTAGTTGCGCTCTCGACCATCAGCACACATGACGGTCGGCAAGAGCTATCGCCAAATTTTGGTGACGGCCGGCCGGTCAGGCGGCGGCGGTTATGGGCTGACGGTCAGCTGATTTGGCAATGACCTCGATCCCGTTGTTGAATGTCACACCGAGAACGAGTTTTGGCAACTGGTTGTGGCCATCGAGACGACGCCAGCTTTTCTGCGCGCCCTCAAGTAATTTGAAGACCATCGCGAGCGCCGTTTTGTTGGACAGGCATCCCTTCGATCGGATCGTGCGGTGGCGCACGGTAGCGAAGGTGCTTTCAATGGGATTGGTAGTCCGCAGGTGCTTCCAGTGCTCGGCCGGGAAGTCGTAGAACGCCAGTAGCGTGTCCCGATCCTTGCTCAGGCAGTCGGCGGCCTTCTCGTATTTGGGGGTGTAGCTCTCGATGAAGGCGTCGAACGCCAGTTCGGCGGCGGCCTTGGTTTCGGCCATCCAGATTTCCTGCAACGCGCGTTTGGCCTTCGGCTGCTGGCTCTTCGGCAACTTGGCGAGTACGTTCGCGGTCTTGTGCACCCAGCAGCGCTGCTCGCGCGTTTTCGGCCAGACCTCACCGGCGGCCTTCCAGAACCCGAGCGCGCCATCGGCGATGGTGAGCCGCGGCGGCACGTCGAGCCCGCGCCGCTTCAGGTCGAGCAGCAGATCGCGCCAGTCCTGCGCGCTCTCGCGGGCGCCATCGGTGAAGCCAACCAGTTCCTTGCGGCCCTCCGGCGTCGCGCCGATCAGCACCAGGATGCATTGCTTTTCGTCTTCAAGGCGCGCCTGGAGATGGATGCCATCGGCCCATATGTAGACGTAGCGCTTCGTCGACAGATCGCGCCGCTGCCACGCGGTGTGCTCGTCGAGCCAGCCGTCCTTCAGGCGGCCGATGGCGGATGCCGACAACCCGGCAGCATCCTTGCCGAGCAGCGCAGCCAGCGCCTCGGAGAAGTCGCCGGTCGAGATCCCCTTCAGGTAAAGGATCGGCAGCAGCGTCTCGATCGACTTCGACCGGCGCATGTAGGACGGCAGGATCGACGGAGAGAACCGGATGCGGTCAGGATCGGCGGCGTCCGCCTCGCGATCGCGCACACGCGGCTGGCGGACGGCGACCGGGCCGATACCCGTCATCACCTCTCGCTCCGGCAGGTGACCGTGCCGGACGACCCGCTGATGGCCGCCCGCGGTCTTCAAATCGGCATGCTTGCCGAGAAAGTCCGCAACCTCGGCCTCGACCGCCTGCGCCAACAGGGCACGCGCTCCATGACGCAAGATTTCGGTGAGTTGGTCATCGACGTTTCCTGGCTGAATCAGCTGGATGATGTTATCTTTGGACACGGCATATCGCTCCTTTGGTGGAGAAGTGGAGGCGTCAAGCACCCCCACGATATGCCGCCTTTCCGATTCCCGCCGTCACCAACTTTGGGCGATAGCTCTTGGTTGATGATGCCAGTGCGCTGGCTGACCAGCCGCTCACGCACCCGGTGCAGCGCCTGCAGGTCCAGCTGATCGGCGGTCTTCGTCGCCACGAACTTCATCGTCGGCCGCTGCACCGCCTCGGCGATTGCTTCGGCATCGCGAAAATCATTCTTCTGTCCCTTGGAATAGGGACGAACATACTTCGCCGGCATCAGCCGAGCATCGTGGCCAAGGCTATTGAGCTTGCGGCCAAGATGATGCGCGCCGACGCAGGCTTCCATGCCGACCAGGCAGGGCGGCATGTTGGCAAAGCGTGCTTCTACCTGGCCACGTGACCACTTCTGCCGCAGCACAATCGCACCGCGCTCATCGTGGCCTACGACATGGAACGAGTTCTTGCCGATATCGATGCCGGCGAAGGCAATCTTGGATATTTGAGACATGGCGTGCTCCTTGTCTTTGGTGCCCCTTGCCAGCATAAAACGCTGGCGGGGCAGGAGCACGGCCGGACCATCCCATTATCGGATATCGGCAGCAATTCTCCGAACCTTGTGACCTTACGGCGTGGGTCAAGCATCAGTCCGAGCGGTCACAGCGGCGATAAGCCCTAAATCCAAAAAAATGGCGGCCCCGAATGAACCGGAGCCGCCTGT
>JBAVEE010000785.1:0-1894 GCA_049587575.1 Bradyrhizobium sp. | reverse complement strand
ATCGCAGGCCGCCTGGATCCGCGCGATGTTGCGTTCGACGCGATCCATGTCGACGACGGCACAGGGCGTGCCGTATTCGCGGGCGATTTTGGCGGCGAGGGGGATGGTCATCGGGTTAGCTCCGGTTTCAATAACCTCGTCATTGCGAGCGAAGCGAAGCAATCCACCTATCCGAGGCGAGCAATGGATTGCTTCGTCGCTTCGCTCCTCGCAATGACGGCAGAACGCGCGTAGCGCTCAGGCCTGTTCGATCTCCTCACGCAACACTTCCAGTTCCAGCCATTTGTCTTCGGCCTCCTGCAGTTCCTTTTGCGCTTTTGTAAGGGCGTCAGAGGCGGAAACGAATTTCTTGCGATCCTTCTTGTAGAGATCGGGGTCGTCAAGGTGCCGCTGCTGTTTGGCGATTTCGGCCTGCAGCCTGGCGATGGTTTTCGGCAAGGTCTCCAGCGCGTGCTTTTCATTGAAATTGAGCCGGCGTTTCGACGCGGCGGATGGCGCGCCGGCGGACGCGGTATTCTCGCGTTCGACCGCGGCCGCCTTCACCGCCTCGCGCTTCAAGTCCGCGCCGCGCTGCGCCAGCATGTCGGTATAGCCGCCGGCATATTCGATCCAGCGGCCGTCGCCCTCTGGCGCGATCACCGAGGTCACGACGCGGTCGAGGAAATCGCGGTCGTGGCTGATCAGGATCACAGTGCCGTCATAGTCGCCGAGCATTTCCTCGAGCACATCGAGGGTTTCGAGGTCGAGATCGTTGGTCGGCTCGTCCAGCACCAGAAGGTTGGAGGGCTTGGCCAGCGCGCGCGCCAGCATCAGCCGGCCGCGCTCGCCGCCGGAAAGCACCTCGAGCGGCGTGCGCATCTGCTCCTGCGCGAACAGGAAGTCCTTCATGTAGCTGACCACGTGCTTCGGCTTGCCGCCGACCATCACGTAGTCGCTGCCGCCGCCGGTCAGGGCGTCCGCCAGAGTCGATTTTGGATCGAGGCTTTCGCGATGCTGGTCGAGGGTGGCCATTTCGATATTGGCGCCGAAGCGGATGGTCCCTGTATCCGGCGGATTGGCGCCGGTCAGCAGCTCGATCAGCGTGGTCTTGCCGGCGCCGTTCGGTCCGACGATGCCGATGCGATCGCCGCGCTGAACGCGGATCGAGAAGCCGTCGACGATTCTGCGATCGCCGTAGGATTTGCCGATGTTCTTGGCTTCGATGACCAGCTTGCCGGATTTGTCCGCTTCCGCGGCGGCAAGGTTGGCGTTGCCGGCCGCGCCGCGATAGTCGCGCCGCTGCTCCCGCAGCGCATACAGATTGCCGAGCCGCTTGACGTTGCGCTTGCGGCGGCCGGAGACGCCGTAGCGCAGCCAGTGCTCCTCGTTGACGATCTTGCGGTCGAGCTTGTGCTGGTCGCGCTCTTCCTCGGCGAGCACCTCGTCGCGCCAGGCCTCGAACGCGGAAAAGCCGCGGTCGATCTGCTTGATCTGGCCGCGATCGAGCCATGCCGTGGAGCGCGACAGGTTTGAAAGGAAGCGGCGGTCGTGGCTGATGATGACCAGCGCACAGCGGCGGCTGTCGAGTTCGCGTTCCAGCCATTCGATGGTGGTGAGATCGAGATGGTTGGTGGGCTCGTCCAGCAGCAGGATATCGGGCGACGGCGCCAGCACGTGCGCCAGCGCGGTGCGGCGGGCCTCACCGCCGGACAGATGCGCGGGATCTTCGTCGCCGTGCAACCCGAGCTGCTCCAGCAGATAGCGGGCCTGGTAGTGGTCGTCGCCCGGGCCGAGACCGGATTCGACATAGGCCAGTGTGGTGGCAAAACCGGAAAAATCGGGCTCCTGCGGCAGATAGCGGATGGTCGCGCCGGGCTGCACGAAGCGGCTGCCGCTGTCGGGCTGGACGAGGCCG
>JBAVEE010000784.1:0-2136 GCA_049587575.1 Bradyrhizobium sp. | reverse complement strand
AATCTTTTGTATCGCTGGTTCGTGGGACTGGTGCAGCGCGACATATGTGGAACGGGCCCCGCGGGCAAGGGCATTTTCAGACATTTCCTCCGGCGGGAACGGTGCGGTCATATGTCCGGCCTTTTTGGCACGGTCTAGGACCGCTGGCCTCGATGAAGTCCGCGAAGCGAGGGGCTGATCAATCAAACGCGCTGGTTGCGCATTGTCGCGCCGGCCTCTCTCGCCTCGGGATATCGTCCCGTGGAGTCATCGTCTGTTACTGCACCTCACCTTCTGTCCGGCATTGACGCCGGTCAGCCCGCTTTGCTGGGTCTTCGGCTCACGCGTTTGCCGCGCCGATTGCCACAGCAGATTTCCGATATGTGCCACCCTTGGTGAGAAGCGCCCATATGATCCGCGCCATCTTGTTGGCCAGCGCAACAGCGACGACCTTGAAAGGGCGGCGCGCCAGGAGAGCCACCAGCCATCGGGGAGCGTTATCGTTGTGCTTGACGTGTCGCAACACCGACGTTGCCCCGAGGACCAGCAGGGAGCGGAGCGCCGGGTTACCCATTTTTGAGATCCCGCCGAGCCGCTCCTTGCCACCGCTCGAATGCGGTCTGGGTGTAAGTCCCAGCCACGCTGCAAAGTGACGGGCGGACTTGAACCCGTCAGGATCGGGCACCAGGGCCTTGATCGAAGCGGCGGTGATCGCGCCGACACCCGGTATCGTCGCCAACCGCCGCATGTCGTTATCGCGCTTGGCTGTCGCAACGATTTCTCGCTCAAGCTTGTCGACCTGCTGGCCCAAGGTCTCGATCTGATCGGCGATCTCAGCCAAGGCTACGCGGGCGACGTCTGGCAAGCACATGTCATCACCATCGCGCACGACCGCAATCAGGGCCCCCACTTTGGTGGTCGTGCCGATGCCGGTGATGATGCCCAATTCCGACAAGTGTGCGCGTAGCGCGTTGATCGCCTGCGTCCGCTGACGGACCAGAAGATCGCGGGCTTTCAGGACCATCGCGGCGGCTTGCTGGTCAACCGATTTGACCGGCACGAAGCGCATCGTCTTGCGGGTTACCGCCTCACAAATCGCTTCGGCGTCGGCCGCATCAGTCTTACCCCGCTTCACGAACGGCTTGACGTAGATCGGCGGGATCAAGCGGACCTCATGACCAAGCGCCGCGATTTCTCGAGCCCAAAAGTGCGAACCGCCGCAGGCCTCCATGCCGACCAGGCACGGCGCCAACTTTTCGAAGAAACGGAGAACCTCCGCGCGCCGCAGCTTGCGCCGGAGAATCGGCGCACCCTCCGCATCGGCGCCATGAACTTGGAAGACATGCTTGGCTAAATCCAGCCCAACTGTGGTAATCTGCTTCACGGACCGGCTCCCCTCTTTGTGGCGTTGCAACAACGACCACGTTAGCACTTAGATGCTGTGGAAGCGGGGCCGTTCCACACCATCAATCAAGAAGAGAATCCATCGCGGTAGGGACGCCCGTTGCCGCGCCCCCCGCACAGATCCACGCGAGCGGCTTTCCCGCACGTGGCTCCTACCTTGGGTGTTTGACGGCGAAGCGAACACTTGGCCATCGATGGAGATTGCATTGCGGGGCTTGGGGAGATGATCGTCGGCTAACTTCACGATGCGCGCCCAGGTCCCGTCGTCCTTTTGGCTGCGCCGCCGAAGCCGTCGCTGCCAAAGGCCGATCACCTGATATCTGAACGCCGTGAGCGCTCGGATATTCGTCGGCACCGCGAAGTAGGCGAAGTGGCCGCCTACGATCTGCCTCAGCCATTTCCCCTGTTCGGAGATTGGCCAGTGCATCCGCCGTCGCAGCTCGACCTTGATATCCTGAAGCTTCTTGCGCATGCGGTCGCCACGGGTCTTCCGTTGAAGCTGGAAATGCCCGCGACGCGATTTTCCGCAGATGAACGTGAACCCCAGAAAAGCAAAGGTCTCCGGTTTTCCGAACCCACGATTCTTTCGATTGACCGCCGCGAGGCGACCAAACTCAATCAGGCGGGTCTTGTCCGAGTGAAGCGACAGCGTGAACTCCTCCAACCTTGCGCGGGTACGCGGAAGACGGTGTCGACAAGGAGGCGGACACCGCCGCCGTCACGGCCCCTCTCGACCGGAGCGATGATGAACGC
>JBAVEE010000783.1:0-2319 GCA_049587575.1 Bradyrhizobium sp. | reverse complement strand
GCCATACACCGGCTTGGGCATGAAAGTGGCTGTCTTGCCGTAGATCTGCGCCACCTGCTGGATGCAGTATTTGTAGACCTGCATCATGTCGGCCATCTGCGTCAGCGGCGAAAACTTCAATCCAAGTTCGTGCTGGGCCGATGCCACTTCGTGGTGATGCTTTTCGACCTTGACGCCCATCTTGGCCATGGCGCCGAGCATTTCGGAGCGCATGTCCTGCACCGAGTCCTGCGGCGGAACCGGAAAATAGCCGGCCTTGGTGCGAATGCGATGGCCGAGATTGCCGCCCTCATACTCGGTATCGGAGTTGATCGGCAGCTCCGAGGAGTCGAGCTTGAAGCCGGTGTTGTAGGGGGTGGTCTGGAAGCGGACGTCGTCGAATACGAAGAACTCCGCCTCGGGTCCGAAAAACACGGTGTCGCCGATGCCCATCGACTTGACCATGGCCTCGGCCTTCTTGGCCATGCCGCGGGGATCGCGGTTATAGGGCTCGCCGGTGGTCGGCTCCAGCACGTCGCAGGTGATCACCATGGTGGTTTCGGCGAAGAACGGGTCGATGGTCGCCGTGACCGGATCGGGCATCAGGCACATGTCGGATTCGTTGATCGCCTTCCAGCCGGCGATGGAAGAGCCGTCGAACATCGTTCCCTCGGCGAAGATTTCTTCGTCGATCATGGAGATGTCAAAGGTCACATGCTGCCATTTGCCGCGCGGATCGGTAAAGCGCAGATCGACGTATTTGACGTCGTTGTCCTTGATCGACTTGAGGACGTCCTTGGCGGTCTTCATGTATCCCCCTTTGGATGGTGATGGTGGAATTGATCTGGCCGCGGGTCGCGGCCGGCCACTGGTCAATACAATTGGGGGATGCCCAACACAATATCAGAGTATTGGCAGATTCCGCTCAGATGGCATCGAGCCCGGATTCGCCGGTCCTGATGCGAATGGCCTCTTCGATGTTGGACACGAAGATCTTGCCGTCGCCGATCCGCCCGGTCTGAGCCGCACGGCGGATGGCGTCGATCGCCCGCTCGACCAGTTCGTCGGAAATCACTATTTCGATCTTCACCTTGGGCAGAAAGTCGACAATGTACTCGGCGCCGCGGTAGAGCTCGGCGTGGCCCTTTTGCCGCCCGAACCCCTTGGCTTCGGTGACGGTAATGCCTTGCAATCCGACTTCCTGAAGCGCTTCTTTGACCTCGTCGAGCTTGAATGGCTTGATGATGGCTTCGATTTTTTTCACAGATCGCCTCCCGGGCACTTTCGCATCTCAGACTTCAGGTTTGTTTCCACGTTGCGCGAGGTCGCGCAGGTGTTCGATCGCTCGGCCCGGCGCCTCGGCGCACATTCATCATTTACCGGTTCAGCACAACGATCCTGAGCCGACTTCCTCAAAAGCAGGGTCTATGCCAAGTTGTTAAGATGCCTGATTTTAGAATGTTATCAGGCTTTTAACAGGCATCCATAGAGGGGTCGGCCGAGGCGGGCACCATACCGCAGCTCGCAAAATAGGCAAATGGATCGATCGGCATGCAAATGTCTGGATCGATTTTGCGTACAAAGCAGGAAATGCCTTAGAAATAGGCGCTCCTGTCAGGGGATTTGGCATGGAAGTTCTCACCACCGCCGAGATGGAGCGCGCCGACCGGCTCACCATCGCCGCGGGTACTCCCGGCTTCGCGCTGATGATCAGCGCCGGCCAGGCCGTCGCGCAGGCTGCGATGGATCTCGTGGAGGAGGGGCCGATCCTGGTGGTCGCCGGACCCGGCAACAATGGCGGCGACGGCTTCGTGGCCGCGGCGGAGCTGGCGGCGCGCGGCCGCGAGGTCGCGGTCATTCTGCTCTGCGAGCGCGACAGTCTTAAGGGCGATGCCGCCTCGGCGGCACGGGGATGGAAATTCCCCGTGCTGCCGTTCAATCCCCACGCCATCGGCAAGCCGGCGCTGATCATCGACGCGCTGTTCGGCGCCGGTCTGGACCGGGCGGTAAAGGGAGAGCCGCTTGAGATGATTGAGGCGATCAACGCCAATGGCGCGCCTGTTCTCGCCGTCGACCTGCCGAGCGGCATTAACGGCACCACCGCCGCCGTCATGGGCGCCGCCGTGCGCGCCACCGAAACCGTCACCTTCTTCCGGCGCAAGCCCGCCCATTTGCTGTTGCCGGGCCGGGTCCATTGCGGTCGGGTGCGTGTTGCCGACATCGGTATCGACGCCAATGTGCTGGCGGAAATTCAACCGCGGACGTTCGAGAATCTTCCCTCGGTTTGGCGCCCATCGTTTCCGGTGCCGCGGATCGACGGCCACAAATACGACCGCGGCC
>JBAVEE010000782.1:0-4346 GCA_049587575.1 Bradyrhizobium sp. | reverse complement strand
GGTGACGCGCGCGACGTCGGCGGCCGTCACGGCGCCGCCGCGAATGTCCGCCGCCGCCTCGATCAATTGACCCTGCAACCGCCCGGCCGAGATCGACAGCAAGACCGATTCAACCCGGACCTTGGCCATCCGCTCGGCGAGCGCAACCGCCTGGCGCACCGCCTGCTCGCAATCGGCGAGATCGACCACCGCGCCTGCCTTGACGCCGCGCGACTGAATCTGGCTGTACCCGATCAGCTCGACGGCGTGGCTGCGCCCGCGCAAGGCGTCGTTGGGCGGGCACGGCCGCAACCGCGCGATCATGCAGGCAATCTTGCTGGTGCCGATATCGAGGGAAGCCACGAGCGCGGTACGCTTCTGCGGCATCGGGCGCGTCTTCGGCGTCTGGTTGCGATCCAGGCCGGTCATGCGTCACCGACCTTCTTCTTCGGCTTCTTATCCTTGAACAGTTCTTCGCGGGCCTTGGCCGCATCTTCGGACAATTGCACCGTCAATCGATCCGGCAGCCGCATGTCGACGGCGACGATATCGCGGGAGAACAGCCGGTCTTCCTTGTCGAGCGTGCTCAAGGTGGCCAGCGCGTTGCCGACCTCGTTTTCCGGCAGGCGGATATCGAGACCGTCCTTGAGCCGCAGATTCCAGCGCCGTTCGCCGACGAAGATCACGGCCTTGGTCACCGAATTGACGCGCGGATAGCGCGCCAGCAGCGTCAGGAAATCCCGGGCGCGGGTTTCTGCGCCCTTGCCCACCACCAGCGGCAGCGACAGGAAGCGGCGCGACACGTAGGGCTCCAGCACCGCGCCGTCATCCGCGATCACCGACAGGCGGCCGTCCCGCTGCCATAGCGCGAATGCCGAGCGTTCGACGATATCGATCCGGAGCTGGCCGGGATAAAGCTTCAGCACCGTCGCATCCGCGATCCAGGGATTGGCCTTCAACTTGTCGCGCACCGCGGCGGCGTCGAGGAACAGCAGCGAGGAGCGGCCATTGACGCCGCCGATCCCGAGCACCTCGTCCTGCGACAGTTGCCGACGGCCGTTGATCGCAACCGTGGTGATCCGGAAACCGGCCGAATTGGCCAGCGCGTTGCGGGCGTCGCTCAGGCCTGCGGTAAATTCAGCAAGATGGCCCCCCTTCACGACGCCGAAACCGGCGCTGCCCAGAAGCAGCAGCACGGTCGCGGCGGTGCCGGCGCGGCGCGGCAAATGACGTTCCAGAAGCGCGATCAGGCGGGGCGGCTCTTCGGCGCGGTCAAGACGCGCTTTCGCAGGCGAGCGCTTCGCGCCCAGCCACTCGCGCAGCAGCACGACCGCGCCTATGGCGGCAGCTTTCAGGTCAGTTTGGGGCCTCGGCGATCTCTTCGACCGAGCGAGGCGTCCTCCACCATCCATTGCACGAGCTCGTCAAATGTTGTGCCCGCAAACATTGCGGGTCCGACGCAGGTGACGTCTCGGTCGTGCCGGGCTGGGTGTCGACCTCAAGTCAGAAGAGGCCACCAGTTCCCTCGATGCGGTCGTCGAAGCGGAAATCCGCAACAGCTCACGCCCCGGCAGCCAAGCGCTCCATGCGCCGCCAGCGTTAACCTTCGGACTTCCTGGTAAACAAAAGGTAAAATAGCTCTGCGCAGGGTGCGTTTTGATGTGCCGGCTGAATGCTTTGCCGGACGACCGTAGGATTTCGGCAACGCCTTGGTCCCGGTGGCCGGGCCGGGCTCCGGCCGACCGCTACTTTCGCGCCCGTCTTTCGGCAAGCACAATCTGATCCCGCAGGAAATCGCCAAAATCGATCCCCTGCGCCTTGAGCGCCTTCGGATAGAGCGATGCCTTGGTCAGGCCGGGCAAGGTATTGGTTTCGAGATAGATCGGTCCCTGCTCGGAAACGATGAAATCGGTGCGGGAATAGCCCGAGCATGACAGCGCCCGGTGGGCGCGCAGCGCCAGCTCCATGATCTCGGCGCTGATTTCAGGCGAAAACCGGCCCGGGCAGATCTCCTGGGTCGACTTGAGCAGATATTTGGCGGTGTAGTCGAACCCACCCTGCGCCGGAACGATCTCGACCGGCGGCAGCGGGAAAACCGAGCCATCCGGCTGCTCCAGCACGCCGCAGGTCGCCTCGCTGCCCGCGATGAACGGTTCGATCACATATTCTTCCGTCCTGGCGGCGCCGCGGACTGCGACCAGGTCCTGAATCGCATTGACGAAGATGAGGCCATAGCTCGAGCCATCCCGCGCCGGCTTGGCGATCAGCTTGCCGTATCTGGCCAGCGCCGCCTCGGCATCTTCCAGCGCCACACCGGCTGGCGCCCTCACCCCGGCAATCGCCGCAAAGCGCTTGGCCGCGACCTTGTCGAAGGCCAGATGCGACGATGCCGAGCCGGAGCCGGTGAAGGCAATTCCGCGCATCTCGCACATCGCCTGGAGTTCGCCGTTTTCAGCCGTGCCGCCGTGCAGGCCGAGCACCAGCAGGCGGTCCTCCGCCCTGGCCCTGTCGAGCGCCTGTTCGATGCGCCCGAGACTGGGCGTGCCGGCCCTGAAGGGGTCCTCGAACGGGCGTGAATGCTGCAGGAGAGTCGCCGACGGCGTTTCATGCACGGTGTCGTCGACATCCCAGAACCACAAATCGGCATCGGGCAGCGCCGAATACAGCGCCTGGGCTGATGCCACCGACACCAGGCGCTCCTTGTTCGTGCCGCCGAAAAGAATGGTGATCCGCATCATTTCGTTCTTTCGTCATTCCGGGATGTGCCGAAGGCACAGACCCAGAATCTCCTCCATTCCATTTCGAGATTCCGGGTTCGCAGCTCACGCTGCGCCCCGGAATGACAGCTATGGGGTATTCCCGATCCGCTTGATTTCCCAGTGTAGCTCGATTCCCGAATTTTCCTTCACCCGCGCGCGTACGGTTTCGCCGAGGGTCTCGATATCACGGCCGGTCGCCTGGCCGGTGTTGATCAGAAAATTGCAGTGCATTTCCGACACCTGCGCGCCGCCGACGCGCAGACCCCGGCAGCCGGCGGCGTCGATCAGCTTCCAGGCGCTCTGGCCCGGCGGGTTCTGAAAGGTCGAACCGCCGGTCTTTTCGCGGATCGGCTGCGCGGTCTCGCGATGGGTTTGCACCTCGTTCATCCGCGCGCGGATCGCCTCGGGCGCGGCGATGGCGCCACGAAAGCGCGCGGAGGTGAAGATGATGGAAGGATCGACGCCGGAGTTGCGGTAGGCGAATTTCATGTCCGCATTGGTGAAAACATGCTTGCTGCCGTCGCGGCTGACCCCCGACGCCTCGATCAGCACATCCCTGGTCTCGCTGCGGTTGGCGCCCGCATTCATGCGCAGCGCGCCGCCGATGGTGCCGGGAATGCCGAAGAAGAATTCGAGCCCGCTGATATCGGCCGCCGCCGCCGTCTCCGCCACGCGCTTGTCGAGCGCGGCGGCGCCGGCAAAGACGGTATCGCCCTGCGTGCCGATCTCGCCGAAACCGCGCGGCGACAGCCGGATGACCACGCCCGGCATGCCGCCATCGCGCACGATCAGATTGGAGCCGACGCCGACGGCGTAGACCGGAAGCTCGGCGGGGAGATGCCCGAGGAAATAAGCGAGGTCGTCTTCATCCGCAGGCGTGAACAGAACTTGCGCCGGCCCGCCGACCCGAAACCAGGTCAACTCGGCGAGCGACTGGTTCGCCAGCAGCCGCCCGCGCAGTCGCGGCATCGCGGCCTTGAGTTCGGGCGTGATGTCGGGAAAGGTCATGCGTCGGTGAACAATTGCGTTGCCGCACGGCGCGGTCGGCTCTCTCCCCCCTTGTGGGGGAGAGCTGGAGTGGGGGGTACCACGAACTCCGACGTTTGCGGCTCACCCCCCTCCCTGCCCCTCCCCCACAAGGGGGGAGGGAATTGAGAGAGCAAGCCCGGCCAAGACGAACTTGGAAATTGTGCGCGCAAACTCATCACCCCAGCGCCTTCAATTCGCCGGGTAGCGCATAGGCCCATTGCGTGATGTTGCCGGCGCCGAGACAGACGACGAAGTCGCCGCGGCCGGCGATGCCGTGGACCACCTTGGCGAGTTCGGCCGAGCTCTGCAGCGGAATCACCTCCCGATGGCCGTGGGCGCGCAGGCCCAGCACGAAATGGTCGCGATCGATGCCGGCAATCGGCGCCTCGCCGGCCGGATAAACCTCGGCCACGACGACGGTGTCGGCGTCGTTGAAACAGGTGCAGAATTCCTCGAACAGCGACTGCAGGCGGGTGAAACGATGCGGCTGCACCACGGCGATGATTTTTCCATTGGTGGACTCGCGCGCAGCCTTCAGGACTGCCGCGATCTCGACGGGATGGTGGCCGTAATCGTCGA
>JBAVEE010000781.1:0-2708 GCA_049587575.1 Bradyrhizobium sp. | reverse complement strand
GATCATTTCCTGCGCCATCGCGGGCAGGTGGGTGGGTAGGGAGCGGGCGGCCGGATTGGCGACAGCGTAATCCGCCGTTAAAACCGCCGAGTTGATGGATCGCGCCTCCGCTCTCGGAGCCACTGCCGAAAGGCTTAATCCGCCAGTTCGCTAACGCCCGACAAATTCGATAACTGCTTCGCCGCGTTCGATAGCATTTATAATGGCCGGCAAGGCGCGCAGTGCCAGTTCGATCAGCTTTCGATTGCTCGCATTGCCAACTCTGACCCACAGGATCGCAGGACCATCGCTCCTTGCGGCCCGGCGAAGGGGAAAGTCACGATCCTTGGTGACGAGAACCGCCGAACGGGAGATGGCTTCATCCCAAATCTGCTGGTCGGTGGCCGCCAGCAACCCGAGGTCGGCAACGTGAACCGCCTGACAGCCCGCTTGGCGCAATGCCTCCGCCAGCGAGGGCGGAAGCTGCGCGTCGACCAGGAAGAGCAAAACCTATTCCGCCGCGATAATGGGATGGTCCGCCTGCCGCGCAGCAAAGGCCAGAACCGCATCGATATCAGCGCCTTCAAGATAAGGATATTCCTGAAGGATCGTCTCTCGCGATTGGCCGGCTGACATCAAGCCAAGAATGTCTGCGACCGTGACACGCAAACCGCGAATACATGGACGGCCATGCATACGATCGGCGTCGATCGTTATTCGTTTCAAAAGGTCTGACGATGGCACCACCATCTATGAACAATAGCATTGTCGTTGGCATTTGTCAGCCCTGCGCCTGCGGGGTATCACCGCCGAAAAGCGGTGGGTGACGCGGATTGCTCACACCAACTCCACCCGCAAATTCCGCCCGACAGCCTGGCGGCGCGCGCGAGCGTTCCGAGAAGGAGGATGAGCGTAGCGATATGCGAGGCTAACATGTTACTCTATCGCCATTGCGAGGAGCGAAGCGACGAAGCAATCCATTCACTTTTTGCCGCACCATGGATTGCTTCGCTTCGCTCGCAATGACAGCCCAGGGATGCCTCGCGTCCTGTTTGTTTGACAACTGAATCGTTAGATCGCCGCTGAACGGCGGTCTTGACCTTCCAACAACTTGCGCCGCAAATGCTCTGGCCATGAACGCACCCGACCTGCAGAAGCTGACCGACTGGCTCGTCGACGGCGCGAGGTCCGCGCCCAATCCGCCGCAGATGATGGCGGAGACCTGCGAGCGGCTGGTTGCGGCCGGCCTGCCGCTCTGGCGCGTCGGCGTCTTCATTCGAACGCTGCATCCCGATATCATCGGCCGCAATTTCATCTGGCGGCTGGGGACCGAGGTGGTCGCTGGCACCGTGAGTTACGACATGCTGGATTCGCCGGAGTTCCGGGACAACCCGCTCGCGATTGTCTTCGAACAGGGGCGGGAGGTCAGATCGCTGATCGACGGTCTCGAGAGCAAGCGCTTCCCGTTGTTTGACGACCTGCGCGCAGAGGGCGTCACCGACTATGTCGCGCTGCCGCTGCAGCAAATCGATGGTTCGGTTCACGCGTCGAGCTGGACCACCAGGCAGCCGGGCGGCTTCACCGACGAGCAACTCAACGGTCTGCGGTCGCTGATACCGGCGCTGTCCCGGGTCATCGAAATCGCCCGCATGCGCCGTACCGCTACGAACCTGCTCGACCTCTATGTCGGTAACCGCGCCGGCGAGCGGATCATGGGCGGTCAGATCAGGCGTGGTCACACCGATACGATGCATGCGGCGATATGGCTGTCGGACTTGCGTGGCTTCACGGCGCTGTCAGACCGGCTGCCGGCCGAGACCGTGGTGGACATTCTCAATCTCTACTTTGACTGCCAGGTATCAGCGATCAAGACGCATGGCGGCGAGGTCCTGAAGTTCATGGGTGACGGGCTGCTCGCGGTGTTTCCGATCGACGAATATGTCGGCGAGGTCCGGCAAGTCTGTGCGCAGGTTCTGGAAGCCGCGCTTGAATCCCGCGCCAGCGTCGAGGCCATGCAATATCCGATCGGCGACACGGTCGAGCGCTTCCGCTTCGGCGTCGCGCTGCATGTCGGAAAAATTCTCTACGGCAATATCGGCGGCGGCAACCGGCTCGACTTCACCTGCATCGGTCCCGCCGTCAATCTGGCGGCACGGCTGGAAAAGATCGCCGGCCGCCTGCATCGCACGGTGGTGGCGTCGGCGCCATTTGCTCACGCCTGCGCCGGCGACTGGAGCGATCTCGGCGAGTTTCCGATCGCCGGATTCGCAAAGGCCGCGCGCGTCTACGGCCTGGCGGACGAGGTGCCGGGCAGGGGAGGCTCGGTCCGGTCATCCCTTCATTCTTCCGGTTCTGTGGTGAACAGCAGCGGGTAGCCCTTGGCGCGGCCGGCGTCGGTGGCGCGGGTCGCCTTGGTCTCGGCGACGTCTTTGGTGAAGACCGCAACCACGCATACGCCGCGGCGGTGCGCGGTGATCATGACCTTGTGGGCCTGGTCCTCGGTCATACGGAACTCCGCCTTCAGCACCGTGACCACGAATTCGCGCGGCGTGAAGTCGTCGTTGACGAGGATGACCTTGTGCAGCCGCGGCCGTTCGGTCCGGGTTTTGACCCTGGTCTTCGGCTTGGTGTCGGTGTCGATCATTGCGGCCAGCACCTCCTTACGCTTCGCCGCCATTTGAAAGTTTTTTCCGTCATTCCGGGATGGTGCGTGAGCACCAGACCTCAGA
>JBAVEE010000780.1:0-1779 GCA_049587575.1 Bradyrhizobium sp. | reverse complement strand
GGGAGTTGTTGTCTGGCAAAAGCGTCTACCGAATCGTCCTGCCACAGCGGCCGCGGCGTATGGGTCCCTGCTTTCGCAGGGACGACGATACAGCAAACACCTCACCCCAGATGCTTGTTGAAAAACTCCGTGGCGCGGCCCCAGGCCAGTTCCGCCGCCTTGCGATCGTGCACCGACATGCGCTGCTCGTTGACGAAGGCGTGGTCGGCGTCGTAGCGGAACAGCTCGAGCGATTTGCCGGCTTCCTTCATGGCCTTCTCGAACGCGTCGACCACCTGCGGCGTGCACCAGTCGTCCTTGCTGGCGAAATGCGCCTGCAGCGGAATTTTCACATCCGAAGGCTTCGCCGCCGCCTCCGGCGGAATGCCGTAGAACACGACGCCCGCGGTCAGTTCGGGGATTTTGGTGGCGCCGATGATGGTGACCGCGCCCCCGAGGCAGAAGCCGGTCAAGCCGACCTTGGCGCCGTTCCGGGCGAGATATTGCGCGGCGCCGCGCACGGTCTGCGTGGTGACGTCCATGAAATCCAGCGAGTTCATTTCCCGGCCGGCGGCGTCGGTGTCGTGATACGGAACCACCTTGCCCTGGTAGAGATCGGGCGCCAGCGCATCGAAGCCGGCCACCGCGAAGCGGTCGCATAGCCCCTTGATCTGCTCCTGCAGCCCCCACCATTCCTGGATCACGACCACGCCCGGTGCGTTGCCGCGCGCGGCGTTGGCGAGATAGCCGTTGGCGTCCTTGCCGTCCGGACGCTTGAACGAAATGCTGGTGCCCATGGATTTCTCCTGACATTTCTTGAGTTGGCCGCTTGCGGCCATCTTGTCCGCTGCGCGGCCAGGAAGCAATCGTGGACGAAATCACAATCGCAAAACAAAAAGCCCCCGAAGGGGCTTTTCGAAGTCACGACGATCGCCGACGTCAGTGCGCGTCAGCCCAGACCTTCTTCTTGGTGAAGTACATCAGGCCCGCAAAAATCACCAGGAACACGAAGACCTGCAGCCCCAACCGCTTGCGGGCCTCCATCTGCGGCTCCGCCGCCCACATCAGGAAGGTGGTGACGTCCTTGGCGTATTGCGCCACCGTTGCCGGCGAGCCGTCGTCGAACGTGACCTGACCGTCGCTCAGCGGCTTCGGCATCTTGATGGAATGACCGGGGAAATATTTGTTGTAGTAGGAGCCCTCGGGGATCGTCACGCCGGCTGGCACTTTGTCCTCGAACCCCTGCAGGATGGCATCGACGTAGTTCGGTCCCTGCTCCTGGAATTGCGTGAAGAAGTCGAAGATGAACCACGGAAAGCCGCGCTCGTAGGAGCGCGCCTTCGTTATCAGCGACAGGTCGGGAGGCGCAGCGCCGCCATTGGCCGCGCGAGCGGCCTGCTCGTTGGCGAACGGCGCGGGAAAGTAATCGGCGGGCCGGCCCGGCCGCTCGAACATGTCGCCCTGATCGTTCGGACCGTCCTTGATCTTGTATTCGGCGGCCAACGCCGCCACCTGCGCGGTCGAATAGCCGGGACCGCCGGGATCGGCGAGATTGCGGAATGCAATATACGACAGGCTGTGGCAGCTGGAGCAGACTTCCTTGTAGACCTTCAAGCCGCGCTGCAAGGCTCCGCGATCAAAGGTGCCGAACGGGCCGGCAAACGACCATTTCTGCGATGGCGGCGTCTCCTGCCCCTCGGCCCGGGCATTCTGCGCGCTGCCGGCGAACAGCGCGCCTGCGAGCGCCAGCACGATCAGGCTCGACACCGCCGACTTGCTTCCGTACTTCGCCAGCACATC
>JBAVEE010000779.1:0-3508 GCA_049587575.1 Bradyrhizobium sp. | reverse complement strand
TCGGTCAAGAATGAGGAAGTGCGTGAACTTGTTGTTCTCTGGCTTGCGAGTGCTGAAAGCGACTTCGTGTGGTCCGATGTTCAACGTAAACCAACGCCCCCCCTTTGTTTTGGGAAGCAAACTTAATGTCCAAGCCCCTTGAATATCAAGGTTTCCAAATAGTCCTGAAAGCTGAAACATCTTGTAAAGGTAGAGGCGAACGTCGCGGTTGGCGAAAAGCTGTTCGGTTCTTTCGTGATCAATTCGAAGCGTAGCGTCGGTGTCTCTCAATCGCCTGCGAGCCTCGTAGGGCGGTACGCTGAAAAGCTCTCGGCTACCGGGCGCGTCTCGGACCTTCCTTTCCTGAAAATGCCGATGCAGCCCTCCTTCCACGAGCCGCCAATCTGTCACGTGCAAGAAATCTGACAACTGCCAAGGGCCGTGATCCGCATATGACTCCGTACCGTTGATTCCACGAAGGCGATCACCGATGGGACGTTCCGTCCCGCCGATCTTGATGAAATTACTGTTTGGAGAAACAAGAATATATACGAAGCCCTGCGCCATATTTAGTCCTTGCTCAAACAATTAAAGCGCGATTCGAAACATTGTGCCGCCGATCTGTCTCGCTTGTTGGCGCGCGCCCTCAGGCCAGATTGTACTCACGGCAAGCATTCCTTGCCAACTTGACCATCTCCAGCAGCATCGCTTCGCCGGCATCGACCAGTTCTTCCAGCGTGATGCGGTGCGGCGTGCCGTTGCGCCGGGAAACGCCGCCGCGCGCGAGCAGCGGTATATGCACGAACGCGGCGAGGCGGGGGCCGGTAGCGCCACGGCCTGCCTCGATCGCGCGCCAGCTCAGATAGTTACAGAGGTAGCTGCCGGCGTCGCGCGAGGTCCGGGCGTCGATGCCGGTGCCGATCGCTGCGTGCAAAAGTTTGGCGGTGTGCGGACCGAAGGTCAGGGCGTCGGCGCCGCCCGATATCGACCGCTTGCACACCTGGGCGTGGCCGGCGTCGGGCCACAGCGTGGTGACGGCATTGCGGGCGCGGGTCTCGACCCGGACGTAGGGGGTTCGGGTGGCGAGGCCGAACATCAGCAGCGCGTGCGGCCGATGCGCAGCGAGCAAATCGGGCAATTGGCGGTCGACGTCCCGGTAGGTGACCGGAAAGACATGCCCCGACAGCACGACATCGCTCAGCATCGGGCGGCGCAGCCGCACCAGCCGCGCCACCAGCGGCTCCGTCGGGTTGAACGGCGCGCCGGGAAACGGGCCGAAACCGGTGATGAGGATGCGCAATTTCTCGCTCAATTTGCCAAAACCCTCCTCCGTCACGCCCGCGAAAGCGTGCATCCAGTATTCCAGAGTTGCCAATCGAGGATCAAATGCGGAGCGGCATTTACTGGATCGTCCGCTTCCGCGGACGATGACGATTTCACAGGGTGCGAACGCTCACGCTTGCTCACCTCAGCATGTCCGCGATCTGCTCCGCCGCCAGCGCCGGCGTGATGCGGCCATCGGCGACCTCGGCTTCGATCTTTTTCACCTTGGCGCGCACCGAAGCATCGGCGCGCAGCCGCGCCATCATCCGCTGCTCCAGCATCGACCACATCCACTTCACCTGCTGCTCCCTGCGGCGGCCTGCGAATTCGCCTGACGCGTTCATCGCCGAGCGGTGGTCGAGAATCTTTTGCCAAAGCGTATCGATGCCGGCGCCCGTCAGGGCCGAATAGGTCAGGACCGGGGGATGCCAGTGCTCCGAGCGTGGCGTGAGGATATGCAGTGCGCCGCGGTACTCGGCGGCCGCCAGATTGGCGCGCCTGACGTTGTCGCCATCGGCCTTGTTGATGGCGATCATGTCGGCGAGTTCGACCAGGCCCTTCTTGATGCCCTGCAGCTCGTCGCCGGCCCCCGGCAGCATCAGCGCCAGGAAAAAATCGGTCATGTCGCAGACCGCGGTCTCGGATTGCCCGATGCCGACGGTTTCCACCAGCACCACGTCGAAGCCGGCAGCCTCGCATAACAACATCGCTTCACGCGTCTTCGCGGCGACGCCGCCAAGGGTGCCCGAGGCGGGCGACGGCCGGATATAGGCGCTCTCGGAAGCCGCAAGCCGCGCCATCCGGGTCTTGTCGCCGAGGATCGAGCCGCCGGTGCGGGCGGAGGAGGGATCGACCGCCAGCACCGCGACCTTGTGGCCGCGTTCGATCAGGTACATCCCGAGCACATCGATGGTGGTGGATTTGCCGACGCCGGGCGAGCCGGTGATGCCGATGCGGATGGCCTTGCCGGTTTCGGGCAGCAGCTTCTGCACCAGATCGCGTGCGGAAGCCTGATGGTCGCCGCGCCGGCTTTCGATCAGCGTGATCGCGCGCGCCAGGGCGGCGCGGTGACCGGCGCGAAGCTCCGCCGCCAGTTCATCGATTTCGGGGAGACTACGGCCGGTCATCGCGTGCCGTCATCGTCGCCCTTCGGCCGTGCCCCGCCGAAGATCTTCGAGCCCTCCGGCGTCAGATAGGGTTTCAAGGTTTCCCACGGCACGAACGCGACATACAGGCCTTCGGCATAGGGACCGACCGCGTAGGGCGGATAGTGAAATGTCAGGCCGGAGCTCTTGCCGGCCTCGGTCGACGGCGCCAGCGTCACCGCGCCGATCTTGAGCAGCTTCGGCTCAAGTCCCTTGTACCACTCGGCGGTGGCGGTATCTTCGGTGCCGCGTTTCTTCTTTTCGATGTTCAGCGACGCGATCACGCCCTTCAAGATCGCCTTCATGGTCGGGCCATTGTCGGCGGTCTCGGTGAAAAAGGGACGAATGCTGATGCGCTTGCTCGGGGTTGCGTCCCACAGGATGGTGTCGACATCCGAATTGGGATGGGCGCCGCCGGTGTTCATATAGTCGGACCTCACCACGCTGACATAGCGCCCATCGACCACGGAGCGGACCGCGTATTTGCGCTCGAAGGTCCAGCCGCCGTCGCGAAACACCACCGGGTCCTGCTTCCGCTCGGCTGCAGCCTCCGCGGCGTTCTTGCCGATCCACTTTTTTCCCTCGGCGAGACAATCCGCCGAAAGCGCGGCGTCGGCCTTGATCCTGTCGTCGAGGTAGACGGTGGCATCGACGTTCTTGTTCCTGATCGCGGCGTCGGGTCTGGGCTCGGCGGCCACAGCTGCGGCTGTTGCGAAGCAGGCGACCGCGCCAACGAGGCCGATCCTGCGGGTGAACGTGACGATGGCTGCGGGGCCCAAGGGAAATCCTTCGAATGAACGGTCGTGCGGTTTACTCGGCCGCCTCGCTGTGCCCCAGCCGTGCGTTGAGCTTGTGGATCAGCTCTTCGGCTGCGTCCGCGATCACGGTGCCCGGCGGAAAGATCGCCTCGGCGCCGGCCTTGTAGAGCGCGTCGTAGTCCTGCGGCGGCACCACGCCGCCGACGATGATCATGATGTCGTCGCGGCCCTGCTTTTTCAGCGCGGCCTTGAGTTCCGGCACCGCGGTCAGATGCGCCGCCGCGAGCGACGACAGCCCGAGGA
>JBAVEE010000778.1:0-5407 GCA_049587575.1 Bradyrhizobium sp. | reverse complement strand
GTCGTCGATCTTGCACGCAATCTCGACTGGCCATCACCCTTCACGGCGCGTGTCATGAAAACCAGATTTGTCGCAGACTGGCACGGCCGTGAAAACGAACTCGCCCAATCCGGAGTAGTCGGACTTGAAATGCGACGCTATGTGACGGCGATGCAGAACGGGGATCCCGACAATACCGCCGTCTGGGTTGGCGAGGCGGCCGGCTTGATCAAGGAAGTACGCCCCGCAAGCGATCTTCTGCAGGAGATAGTCCGGGACGCTGAGCGGCTGCTTCGAGACCGGGCGCCCAGTTTGGTCTCTTGAATCTGCCGACGTCCTGTTTGGCACTTTTCGGACATCACCACCCAATGGGATATCCTGTCACGGGGCGGACGCGGACCTGATGACGACGACCGAATAAGACGCTGCCCGCTTCAACCGATCCGACTGATTTGCCGGATTTTCCTGTGGTGAGGGCTCAGAGTTCGGCGCGGCGTGGTCACGGACTTACAATTGACGGAAATGGTGGCTCAGATAAGATCGCTTCGCTGCTAAAGAGCCAAAGGACATTAACGCTCGAATGCGCTGGTTTCGGGACACTATCCGGCAAGGTACATGGCTGGCGCTGATCGCGCTGGCGATAAACCTTGGGCTGTCCTTTGGTCATTTCCACGCGATCGAGGGCAACACTTCCGGGCGCGGAATTATCACCGTGGCGGCGACAATCGCGTCGCCGGACCAAGGCCAGAGGCAAGGTAATCCCGATGATGGCCATGCCGACTATCTGTGCCCGATCTGCATGGCGGCAACCGCAATGGCGAGCGCGCTGGCCTCGACACCGCCTTCGCTGTCAGTGGAATTTGCAAACGTAGCCATCGATCGCACGATCGAACCCGTTCTTGCCCTCGCCGAGCCGTCACAGGCGGCATTTCAACCACGCGGGCCACCGATTTCCTGACATCGCTGCTTCGATTCCCTGTTAGCCCGGCGCGCTGAGGCGTGACGCCGCTATTGGGGCCGAGGCTCCCGTACGATGACCGCATGGTGATGGGGTTTTCCCCACGAAGTGCGAATCTGAAGTCAGGATCTCGTCATGGCTGATTCCCGGCCCTTGCGCGTCATGCGCAGGATGGTCTTTTCCGCGTCGTCGCTGGCACTACTCGTCGCATCGAGTGCGCCTATTCTGGCGCAGAGCGACAAAACCTTGCCCGCGCCGCCTGCTGCAGCCCCGCCGCAGCCCCCCGCCGCTACACCGCAGCCATCGTCTCCAACCACGACGCCGGAACCCCAGGAGAGCGCCACGCCTGCCCCGCAACAGCAGCCCGCCGCCGAGGTGCCAGAGCAGGCCACCGGCGCCAACGTCTTGCCCGAGACCCGCGTGGTTGCGCCGGTCGAACGGCGACAGCCGCGCCCACGGTCGCCTCAGGTCGTGGCCAATCTTCCGCCTGCGCCAACGCAGGCGCAGGTCGTAGCCAGGCAGAATCAGGCCTTCGATACGGCACGACAAAATCTCCTGGCTCCGCTTGGGGCCGGCACCTATCAGCTGAGCCAGCAGGCGATCGAAGCATTGCCGCAGGGCGCGAACACCGCGCTGGACAAGGTGCTGCTGCAGGCGCCCGGCGTAACGCAGGACTCCGCCGCCAGCGGCGAGTTGCACGTGCGCAACGAGCACGGCAATCTTCAATATCGCATCAACGGCATTCAACTCCCCGACGGCGTCGGGGCTTTCAGCCAGATCCTCGACACCGGCATCATCGGCAGCCTTGACCTGATCACCGGCGCGCTACCGGCCCAGTACGGCCTGCGCACGGCCGGCGTTCTCGACATCCAGACCAAAACCGACGCTTTCAACAACGCCGGCAGCGTCAGCGTCTATGGCGGCAGCCACGGCACCGTCACACCGAGTTTCGAATATGGGGGTACGGTCGGGCAAACCCAATATTTCCTGTCCGGGCGCTATCTGCAGAACAATCTCGGAATAGAAAATCCGACGCCGGCGAATGAAGCGATCCACGACCGCACGTCGCAGGAGAAAGGCTTTCTCTACCTCTCGACCGTGATCGATCCCACCAGCCGCCTGACCTTCATGAGCGGCGTATCGAACGCGGCATTTCAGATCCCCAACAATCCCGGACAACCGGCCAACTTTACCGCCTTCGGGCTGAACAACTTCGATTCGTCGCAACTCAATGAGCGGCAGTATGAGTTCACACAGTTCAATGTCCTTGCCTACCAGAAATCAATGGGGGACATCGACTACCAGATCTCCTATTTCAACCGCTATAACCAGCTGCATTACAGGCCCGATCTGGTCGGCGACATCCTTATCAACGGCGTCGCGTCCGACGTTTACCGGCAGAGCGCCACCAATGGCATTCAGGAGGATACTTCCTGGCGCATCGGCTACGCTCACACGCTGCGCTTCGGATTTTCCGTCAGTGCGGAGCGGTCACTGGTCACCAACATATCCACGGTATTGCCGGTCGATCCAACGACCGGGAATCAGGTCGATGCCACGGGCAATCCGTTCGGCCCGCCGTTCACCGTCTTCGATTCCAGCCCCAAGACCGGCGTGCTGATCGGCACCTATCTTCAAGACGAATGGAAGATCACCAACCAATTGACCCTGAACGCCGGCTTGCGGTTCGACCAGATGTACCAATATGTCGATGCCAACCAGTTCAGCCCGCGTACCAGCCTGACCTGGAAGCCTCAAGACGATACCACGTTCCATATTGGCTATGCGCGTAACTTCACGCCGCCGCAACAGGTGATCGCTGCCCCGGTCAATCTGGCGCTTGTTACGCCCCCGACCGCCCCTGCCAACACGCAAACTCCCGGCGTCCCGAACAACGATCCGGTATTGCCTGAACGGTCGAACGTCTTCGATATCGGCGTCGTTCAGAAGATCCGTGCGATACCTGGGCTCGAAGTCGGCATTGACGCCTACTACAAGACCGCCAGCGACCTGCTCGACGACGGACAATTTGGACAGGCCTATGTACTAACGGGGTTCAACTACGCCCGCGGGACCAACGAGGGCGTCGAACTCAAGGCGACCTACACCAACGGCAATTTCCGTACCTATGGCAACCTTGCCTGGGCGACGCAGGTCGGCACCGGTATCGTGTCGAACCAGTTTCTGTTCAGTCCTGAGGAACTGGCCTTCATCGCCAACCACTTTGTGTTCACCGATCATGCCCAGCAGCTGACCGCATCGGCAGGCGCCTCCTATCTGTGGGAAGGCACGCGTTTCAGTGCCTCAATGATCTATGGCAGCGGGCTTCGCTCCGGATTCGCCAACACCGATCACGTGCCGTCGTACACCCAGATCGATCTCGGGGTCTCGCACGACTTCAACATCGTGGCTCCGAACAAGCCGACCACGCTGCGCTTCGACATCGTGAACGTTTTCAACGCTATCTATGAAATCAGGGACGGTTCGGGCATCGGTGTGTTCGCTCCGCAGTTCGCCCCAAGCCGCGGCGTCTTTTTCGGTATTACGCAGAAACTGTGAAGGCGCCAAAGACCGGCGGCCAGATCAACAGGAGAGAACCATATGTGGCATGACGACAAAACGCATGAACCGGGTGGCGGACTGTGCAGCGGGTTGGTCGCGAGGCTCACGGGCTTTCTCGCCTGCCTCGCGATTTCAGCAGAACCCGCGCTCGCCCAGGGTGCAAATCCCCTGCTGCCGAGAAACCTGTCGCCATGGGGCATGTTCCTCAATGCCGATATCGTGGTGAAGACGGTGATGGTGGGGCTCGCCTTCGCTTCGCTCGTGACCTGGACGGTTTGGCTTGCCAAGACCATCGAGCTGCGCGTTGCGAAGAAAGTCGCAAACCGTCGGCTCAAGGTGCTGGAAGGCGGCGGCGGTCTTGTGGACGCGGTAGGTGCTTGCGGGACGGATAGGGACGCTGTCGCGCAGCTGATGCTGTCCACGGCGCGGGAAGCGGAGCTGTCGGGGGGAACCATCGACGACGGGTTCAAGGAGCGCGTGGCATTGCGGCTGGAGCGCGTGGAAGCCGCGATGACGCGGCAGGTTTCGCGCGGCATCGGCATCCTGGCTACGATCGGCGCCACCGCCCCGTTCGTCGGCCTGTTCGGCACGGTCTGGGGCATCATGAACTCCTTCATCGGAATTTCCGAATCCCACACCACCAACCTCGCGGTGGTCGCGCCCGGCATCGCGGAGGCCTTGCTGGCTACCGCGCTCGGGCTCGTCGCGGCCATTCCGGCAGTCGTGATCTACAACCATCTTGCACGCGTGATCGGCGGCTACCGCACCCTGCTGGGCGACGCCTCGGCGCAACTCCTCTTGATGGTCAGCCGCGGATACGGGCACCGCGTCGTTCCGTTGCCGCGCGCTGCGGAGTGAAGAAGATGGCGATGCGTCTTGGTTCACGTTCAGGCGACGACGATCTCGAAATCCAGCACGAGATCAATGTCACGCCGTTCATCGACGTTATCCTGGTGCTGCTCATCATCTTCATGGTGGCCGCGCCGCTCGCGACCGTCGATATCGGCGTCAACCTGCCCGCCAGCACCGCCCCCGAGCAGCCGCGGCCCGACAAGCCGGTGTTCGTGACCATCAAGCCGGACGAGACCATTGCCGTCGGCGATACCGTGGTTGCGCGCGAGGCGCTTGCAAACGCGCTCGACACCGCCACCAACAACCGCAAGGATGCAACGATCTTTGTCCGGGCCGACAAGACGCTCAGTTATGGCGGTCTGATGGGGGTGATGAACAGTTTGCGCGACGCCGGCTATCTCAAGCTCGCCTTGGTCGGGCTGGAAGAACCGGCGGCTAAATAATGAATGCGCTTGCGCTGCATCTGCCGGAACGACGCGGCCTGGCGCGCTGGGCGGTCGCGGCGTTTGCGATCCTGGCGCTCCACGCAGCCATCGTCGCGGCGGTCGTGTGGTGGTATGCACGCAAGCCAGAGCTGCCGGACGTCGTTCCGGCCATCGCCGTGACCCTTGCTCCGGTCGAAAGCAGTTCGCCCGAAATTCAGAACCAGGACATCGCGGTCGGGCCGACCATGCAGCAGGCCGAGGCGGCGCCGAAGCAGCCGCTCAAGGTCGAGGAAACGCCAATGCATGAGGTGGTACAGCCGCCATCGCCGCAAGAAGCCGAGGTGACACTGCCGCGGATCGAGCCGAAGCAAGTGGAAAAGCCGAAGCCGCAAGACAGGCCCCCCGCACCCGAAACGCGCGCGCCGCAGAAGACCGAGCATGTCGGCCAATTTACTCAGGCCGGCTCCGACGCCTACAACGCGCTGGTGTTCGGGCACCTGCAGCGATTCAAGCGTTACCCATCGTCGGCGCGAGGGGCACGGGGCACCGCGGTGGTGAGGTTCGTCCTGAATCGCGCGGGCGCGGTAATCGAGAGCGCGGTGACGAAATCGTCAGGCAACGACGCGCTCGA
>JBAVEE010000777.1:0-3064 GCA_049587575.1 Bradyrhizobium sp. | reverse complement strand
ACGGCTTATACGTGATCTCCCTGGTGAGCCGGGCTTTTTTGCCACCATCGCTTTCGCAAGTCGCCTTGCGAAAACTTGACACCAGCGTCGGGGTGTCAGGACCACACGACTTCGCCGTCCGCCTCAGCGCCATTCGTCAAAAGCGCATCCGCGTCCACCGCATCCCGCCCCGCGTCCGTGACGATCGCGAGCCGCCCCTCTTGTGGGACGGGATAGCCCGATTCATGAAGTGATTTGCGTTCGGCGAAAACAGGAATCTTTTTTCGAAAGGGACTAGACAGAAAATTCGCGAGACAGCCCGCCAGGCAAATCAGTAGCAGCGCGAGGCGGCGATCGCATGCAGGCGGTGGTCGCCGAGCACGTGCGCCACAAACCCCGGCGTCTGGAATATCTTCGCGAACGCCTTGTCCCGAATGCTCAAGCCCCCGGTATAGGCGCCGAACGCCGGCATCACGGCGCGCGCGCCGTCGCAGGCAAAGCAGCGCCGCTCCATCGAACGGCCGCGCGTGGCCACGCGGGCCTTGGGATGCAGATGTCCGGCGATTTCGCCTGTTGCCCCGGTCGGCTCGTGACGGAACGCAATTCCGCCGATCGCGACTTCGCTGGCGACGGCGCCACCGAGATCGGATGGCAGCGCGGGATCGTGATTGCCGGCAATCCAGATCCAGTCGCGCCGCGCCTGCATCGCCGACAGCGCCTCGCGATCCGGCACCGACAATCTCTCATGGGCGTTACGGTCGTGAAAACTGTCGCCGAGCGCGATCACGGTTCGCGGATCGTGGCGCGCGATCACCGAAGCGAGCCGGCCAAGCGTGGCCACCGTATCGTAGGGCGGCAGCAACACGCCGCGGGCGGCGAAACTGGAGCCTTTTTCAAGATGCAGGTCGGAGACGACGAGCAGGCGCTCTTCTTCCCAGAACAGCGCGCCGGAGAGATCGGCGATGAGATCGACGCCGGCAACGTTTAGCGACGAGGAAACGGCAATATTGATAGCCGCTCCCGTCATGGCCACACCAAAAAGGAGAAAGGCGTGGATGCCCGGCACGAGGCCGGGCACGACGCTGTGGTTGAAGCAGGGCGCAGCAAATTCATCTCTTACGACATCGCCTCTTTCACCAGTTCCTCGGCGGCTTCCGCCAGGAGCTCGTCGGATGCCTCGCCGTAGACCGCTTCGCGGCCGATTTCCAGCATCACCGGAACCGCCAGCGGCGACACCCGGTCGAGTTCCCTGTGGGTGATTCGCCCCTTGATTCGCAGCAGCATATCACTGAGCCGGCGAAGATCGAGCAGTCCGGTCGCGGCATCGGCGCGCGCGGCGCGTAGCAGTACGTGATCGGCCTGATGCTTGCGCAGCACGTCGTAAATCAGGTCGGTCGAAAACAACACCTGGCGCCGGGTTTTTTCCTCGCCGGTGAACCGGCGCGCGATCAGCCCGGAGATGATCGCGCAGGTGCGGAAGGTGCGTTTCATCAGCGCGGACTCCGCAAGCCAGGCTTCGAGGTCGTCGCCGAGCATATCCGCGTCGAACAGCGCATCGAGATCGAGCCTGCCCTGCCGGATCATGAACGACATGTCCCCCAGCCCCCACACCGCCAGCGCGTACTCATTGGCGACAAAGCCGAGCGGCCGGGCGCGGGCGCGCTCCAGCCGACGCGTCAGCAGCATGCCGAGCGTCTGATGCGCCAGCCGGCCCTCGAAGGGATAGCAGACCAGGTAGTGTTTATTGCCGCGTGGAAACGTTTCCACCACCAGTTCGCGCGCGCCGGGGACCCGCGACAGCTGCGCCTGCAGCGACAGCCAGTCGCGCACCTGGTCCGGCAAGCCGTTCCACGCGCGCTTGTCGGCCAGCAGATTTCGGACCCGTTCGGCCAGATAGGTGGAGAGCGGAAACTTGCCGCCCATATAGGACGGCACTTTGGCGTCCGCGTCGTTGGCGCGGGAGACGTAGACCTGATCCTCTGACAACTGCTCGTAGCGCACCACCTCGCCGCCGAACACGAAGGTGTCGCCGACCACCAGCCCCTCGATGAAATATTCCTCGATCTCGCCGAGCATCCGGCCGCCGCGCCCCAGCGCGCCGGAAGGTCCCGACCCACCGCCGCGCGAGCGCACCAGGCGCACCTTCAGCATCGCCTCCTCGACGATGGTGCCGACATTGAGGCGATAGCCCTGCCGCACCCGTGGATTGGTGACGCGCCAGCGGCCGTTCTTGTCCTGCTTGATGCGCGCGAAGCGCTCATAGGTCTTCAGCGCGTAGCCGCCGGTGGCGACGAAATCGACCACGTCGTCGAAGTCGGCGCGGGCAAGACCCGAATAGGGCGCGGCGGTCAGAACCTCGGCGTAAAGCGCGTCGGAGAGAAAAGGCTCGCCGCAGGCGCAGCCGAGCACGTGCTGCGCCAGCACGTCCAGCGCGCCGGTGCGCAAGGGCGGGGTATCCTGCGCGTTCTCGTTGACCGCGTCGATCGCGACACGGCATTCCAGCACCTCGAAGCGGTTGGCCGGAACCAGAACGGCGCGCGAAGCCTCGTCGATGCGGTGATTGGCGCGGCCGATTCGCTGCATCAGGCGCGAGGCGCCCTTGGGCGCGCCGATGTTGATGACGAGATCGACGTCGCCCCAGTCGACACCGAGATCGAGCGAGGAGGTGCAGACCACGCCGCGCAGTCTTCCCCTGGCCATGGCGTCCTCGACCTTGCGGCGCTGCGCCACATCGAGCGAGCCGTGATGCAGCGCGATCGCCAGGCCGTCGTCGTTCATCCGCCACAGGTCCTGAAACAGCATCTCGGCCTGGCTGCGGGTATTGACGAACACCAGCGTGGTCCTGTTGCGCTTGATGAGATCGTAGACCTCGTTGAGCGCGTGGCGCGCGGAATGCCCGGCCCAGGGCAGCCTTTCGCGCGTGTCGAGCATTTCGACGATCGGCGGCGCGGCGCCTCCGGCGATCACGATATCGGCGGCTTCGCTGCGGCCGCCGCGTTGCGGCACCAGGAATCGCGCCAGCGATTCCGGCTCCGCCACCGTGGCCGACAGCCCGATCGCGCGCAGCTTCGGCGCCAGCCGCCAC
>JBAVEE010000776.1:0-1742 GCA_049587575.1 Bradyrhizobium sp. | reverse complement strand
GGTCGGGGGGCATGTCGCCGATCTCGTCTAGGAACAGCGTGCCACCGTCGGCCTGCTCGAAGCGTCCGCGCCGCAGCGCCTGCGCGCCGGTGAACGATCCGCGCTCATGCCCGAAGAGTTCGGACTCGAGCAGGTCCTTCGGGATGGCCGCCGTGTTGATGGCGACGAACTGGCCGGCAGCGCGCGGGCTGTGCCGGTGCAGCGCGCGGGCGACGAGCTCCTTGCCGGTGCCGGATTCGCCGGTGATGAGCACGGTCGCATTCGATTGCGACAGCCGGCCGATGGCGCGGAACACCTCCTGCATCGCCGGCGCCTGGCCCAGGATCTCCGGCGCTTCCGAAACGGAGGCGGGAACCTGCGCCACCGCGGGGGTCTCGTTCGCCGCCCGCCGGATCAGCGCCAGCGCGTGGTCGATGTCGAAGGGCTTGGGCAGGTACTCGAACGCCCCGCCCTGAAACGCGGCGACCGCGCTGTCCAGGTCCGAGTAGGCCGTCATGATGATGATTGGGATCTGCGGGTACCGCTCCTTCACCTTGTTGAGCAGCACCAGCCCCGATTCGCCCGGCATGCGGATGTCGGATACCAGCACCTGCGGCTGGCTGACCGCGAGCGCCTGCAGCACCTCGTACGCCGTGGCGAATGTCTTGAACGGAATGGCCTCGCGCGCAAGTGCCTTTTCCAGCACCCAGCGTATCGACCGGTCGTCGTCGACGATCCAGACTTCCTTCAATCCAACGCCGCGCGGCGCATCGTAGTCGTAGGCGAACATCGCTTGGCTAATCCCTCGTGAAGGGGCGCGTCATGCCGCGTCCCGCGTCATTTCCAGCGGGAGCAGGATCGTGAAGATCGTGCGTCCCGGCGTACTCTCCCATTCGATCGTGCCGCTGTGCTGCGACACGAAAGTCTGCGCGATCGTGAGCCCGAGCCCGGTACCGCCTTCGCGGCCGGAGACCAGCGGATAGAAGATGCGGTCCCGGATCTCGGGCGGAATGCCCGGGCCGTTGTCCTCGATCGAGACGGCGAGTGCCAGGCGATAGCGCTTCTTCGCGAGCGTCACGCCGCGCGCTACGCGTGTGGTTAGGTGTATGGCGGGATTCGTCGTCGCCGCGGACAGGGCCTGCGCGGCATTGCGCGCGATGTTGAGCACGACCTGTGTCAGCTGTTCCGGATCGGCGTCGAATTCCGGCAGGCTGATGTCGAAGTCGGAGGTCACGTCGATCGCCGGGAATTCCGCCTGCACCACGCTGCGCACGCGCACCAGGATCTCGTGGATGTTGGTGCGGCGGTAGGCGGGCAGGCGGTGCGGCGTCAGCAGGCGGTTGAGCAGCGACTGCAGGCGGTCCGATTCGCCGATGATCACCTGCGTGTATTCGATGAGGTGGGGGCGGTCGAGTTCGCCTTCCAGCAGCTGCGCCGCGCCGCGGATGCCGCCCAGCGGATTCTTGATCTCGTGCGCCAGGCTGCGGATGAGGTCGCGGTTGGCCTGCTGCTGTTCCTGCAGCCGCTCCTCGCGCGCGATCTTCAGCTGCTGGTCGATGTGGCGGAACTCGAGCAGCAGCGTGCCGTCGCTCGAGTCCACCGGCGAAACGGTGCAGGTGAGGTGCAGTTTCGGCTTTCCGCTGATGCCGAGCTCCAGCTCCTGCTCGGTATAGGAGGCGCCACGCAACTCGGCCCTGCCGATCGCTGCCAGCAACACCGGGCAATCGCCGAAAAGTTCACGCGGCGTGTGCCCGACGATCTTC